>NZ_MNQY01000092.1:5676-8022 GCF_001915675.1 Parabacteroides sp. merdae-related_45_40
CCAAAAAGCAAAGTTATGATGACACGAGAAGAAGTAGTAGAGATAATGAACTACTGCAAAGAGCACAAAGTGACTTATAAGTCAAGATTAGAGGAACTCAACATCCCTGTATGGCGGTTTTACGACAGCAAATCCCGTTATGCCGCCGAGCAATCATCGGGTAAAACGGCTCAAGGTGAGTTTATCGAGCTTCCACACAGCGGATCTTTTGTTCCGGTTCCTTCATTTGCCGGTACAACCGGACGGAAACAGAAAAATACACCGGCTACGCCAAGCGGATTGAAAGAGATGGAAATACGTACACCGGCCGGTAGTGCCATACGCATTTGCGGTGAGCTAAATGAAAAGGAACTGTTTTCAATCATCCGGGCCTGCAACCATGTTCAGCCTTAATGACAGTATGTGCTATCTGTTGTATAACCGCCCGACTGATATGCGCAAAAGCTTCCATACCCTCAGCGGTATCATCACCGACGCCGTGGGGCAGGACCCCTGCAACGGCAACGTGTATATCTTCATAAACCGTGACCGTATAAAACTCCTGCATTGGGAGCCAGGCGGCATGGTGCAGTATTCCAAACTTCTGGAAGCCGGCACTTTAGGCAAGCCTGATTCTGCCAGCGATAATGAGGTCTGTGCAAATATAGAATGGCGGGAACTTGTCATGATTGTGGAGGGTATCATGGAAGCCCGCGATTCGCGACGCACGAGACTTGAAAACCTGCAAAAGCTTCGAAAATAGTACCTTTTTTTACTCCGTTCACTTTTGTATGTCATTGGATTTCTTCATAACCTTCCTGTTGAGAGAAAGTAACTTTTTCAACATCCGAATTGAGTTGGACGAGATGCAAAGAAACGTTATCCATACTGGTTAAGCATGATACCATTTGCCGGATATAAGTTCCAATCCCATATACCGCAGCCCGGCTTCAATAGGCATAAAAGCATTCGTTACAATATGGGCTTTATCGAAAATACGGGCATGTTCTTCCGGATCGGAGGCCAAACAACAAAATTCATTTTCCAACAAACTATCCAGCGCATCTATACATTCATAATCCAAATCAGCATAAATACCTCCATATTCATATAGAATCAAATAACGAATCATATCCCAACGCTGAACTGCATACGGATAAGAATTATATACATCCCTATATTCGGCATGTCCAGCCATAAAGGCATCGATCTTCTCGCCATTCCAGAAAATGCACGTCCAATCCGGATGTTGCTCTTTCCATGTTTGAGACAAATCCGACAAAAGATCCGGTTGTGGACCATCCTTTCCTTCCCACACTTAGGTGTATAGTCTTTGGTATCTGCATATTTTATCTAATTTATACCCGACACTATAATAGCACTAAACTACGCAAAAACCATTCTACGCCTTAATTTTTGTTGTTATAGTTAGATTTAAATATATGATTTCTTTTACAATCTGTAACACAAAATCTTATGCTATACAATAGACATACACAAACGAGATCTTACTTATTGTCAAAATTTCCGAAAAAGCCATTGGTTCAAATCGAAACTACCACCGCATCTAATTTGATTTTATATCCCATATAATTCAAATTACACACAAGGGAGTAATATTTTTTAACAAACAACATATTCCATATATACCTACTAATCACAGATTTACAAAATGACTCTATTTCAGGAGGGGATATTGTCTATTTTTGATACAAACTTAGAGCCATTTTCCTAACGTACGCTTTGCTTGCTTTCCTTATTTCAGGCTTAAAAACAGCACGATTCCGTACCGTCTTCCCAGGATCATCTAAATGATTTTTCAAATGATCTGAATGGTTTTGGAAAACTATCCAGACAATCGGGACAAACGATCAGGATAAACGTACGGATGTAAGAGAACCTACGAGTGGCAACTCTAACAAATTGTCAATCGTAGGTCCGCTATTTACAGATATGCTAATTTGCCAACGGAAAAAGATGAGCGACCGTGTTCCTGCCGCCAACAAGATTCAACTGCTGCTCGCCCCAGACAAACGTTCCGCTCAGCAAAGCCGGTAAAACGATATGGCCGGAAAGTCCTTTGCCGTTTTTCTTCAAACTGACTTCGATAAGCCCTGCCGGGTGAGGGCTCTTTCCTTCTATCTCCGCATACCGATCGGCCAAACCGACCTTTTTCAAGGCACGGAACAGGTAAAAGCGATAGTAGAAGGTAGCCTGGATCAGAGAAGAATCCCAAACAATTTAGATACAGAAGATTCCAATGCAGCATTACATCCGTTTTTTAAACTAAAAGCTACACATATTTTATCTGCCAATTTATTTTTCACATCCAACTGTTTTAAAACAAGGAGATAAGACACATATACA
>NZ_MNQY01000093.1:0-5632 GCF_001915675.1 Parabacteroides sp. merdae-related_45_40
GGAGCTGTGGATAGTACTGATAATACGGATGAACTTGTGAAACGCCTTCAAAGCAATTCCAAGATTATCATCACTACCATTCAGAAACTCAATGCTGCAGTCAGCAAGACGTGGTATAGCAACAAGATTGAAACTATTCGCCACTCACGTATCGTGATGATATTTGATGAGTGTCACCGTAGCCACTTTGGGGATAGTCATAAGAAGATTATGAAGTTCTTTGACAATGCTCAAATCTTTGGCTTCACGGGAACACCTATCTTTACTGAAAATGCGGTAGATGGGCATACTACTAAAGAGATATTCGGAAATTGTCTTCATAAATATCTTATTAAGGATGCCATAGCCGATGAAAACGTGCTTGGATTCCTTGTGGAGTATTATCATGGTAACGAAGTTGTTGACAACGACAATCAAGCTCGTATGGAGGAAATAGCCAAGTTTATCCTTAACAATTTCAACAAATCCACATTCGACGGAGAGTTTGATGCCTTGTTTGCCGTGCAATCCGTGCCGATGCTCATACGCTATTACAAGATATTCAAATCGTTGAATCCGAAAATCCGTATTGGTGCTGTGTTTACTTACGCTGCTAACAATAGTCAGGATGATGAACAGACTGGCATGGGCACAGGGCAGTATGCAAAAGTGAGCGTGGGCGAGGCGGATGAGCTGCAAGCCATTATGGATGATTATAACAATATGTTCGGCACTGCCTTTACTACAGAAAATTTCCGTGCCTACTATGATGACATCAATCTGCGCATGAAAAAGAAGAAAGCGGATATGAAACCGCTTGACCTTTGTCTTGTCGTGGGGATGTTCCTTACTGGTTTCGACAGTAAAAAACTGAATACACTCTATGTGGATAAGAATATGGAATATCACGGTTTGCTGCAAGCATTCAGTCGTACCAACCGAGTATTGAACGAAAAGAAACGTTTCGGTAAAATCGTTTGCTTCCGTGACTTGAAAAACAATGTTGATACGTCTATTAAATTGTTCAGCAACTCTGATAACCCTGAAGACATAGTACGCCCTCCGTTTGAGGATGTAAAAAAGGAATATAAATGCTTGGCAACAGAGTTCCTGAAAAAATATCCTACACCCGGCAGTATAGATTTTCTGCAAAGCGAAAATGACAAGAAAAATTTTGTTCTTGCATTTCGTGATATTATCCGTAAACATGCGGAAATCCAGATATACGAAGATTATAGTGAGGATGCGGAAGACCTTGGTATGACCGAGCAGCAATTCAACGACTATAAGAGTAAGTATCTTGACATTACAGTCGGGTTTATAGAACCGCCTGTAATTCCATCTGTAGTTGCAGAAGATCCTGTTCCGTATGGGAACAGTCAGGGATTAGAGGATATAGATTTCTGTCTTGAACTTCTACATAGCGACATTATCAATGTGGCTTACATTCTTGAACTTATTGCAGAACTTGACCCATATAGCAATGATTACTCAGAAAAGCGGCAACATATCATTGACACAATGATTAAGGATGCCGGGATGCGAGGTAAAGCCAAACTCATCGATGGCTTTATTCGGAAAAATGTTGATGAAGATAAGGAAAACTTCATGAGCGGACGTAGTAAGGCTGATGGTACAAGTGAATTGGAAGAGCATTTGAATCAATATATTGTATCTGAACGCAATAAGGCAGTAAACGATTTGGCGGACGATGAACAAATTTCTGCCGAAGTGCTGAATATATACATAAAAGAGTACGACTATTTGCAAAAGGAACAGCCGGAAATCATACAAAAGGCACTGAAAGAAAAGCATCTTGGTCTTATAAAAACAAGAAAAGCATTGACGAGAATCATGGAGAGATTGCGTAATATAATAAGAACATTTAATTGGGAGTAAATTCGGATATGGTAAAGACAAATGAACCCGGATATGTGTATATCTTGACTAATCCAAGTTTTCGTGAGGATTGGGTTAAGATTGGCAAAAGCGCACGCCCTGTCGATATACGTTCCAAGGAACTTGACAATACGGCAGTTCCGTTGCCTTTTGAAATTTATGCAACTATTCAGACTGTCAAATATAACGATGTTGAAAAGCATGTACACAAGACTATCGATAGATTGACGGATTTGCGTATTCGTCAGAATCGGGAGTTTTTCAATGTGCCGCCACAAATAGCTTTGGATATATTCAATGACATAGCCAAAATGATTGATGATGCTGTTGTTACTGTCTATGTTGATAATAAACCTGTTTGTGCTACAGAAAAAGAGTCATTGCCTGTCGTGCAGAAACGAATCGTAAAGCGGGGACGTTTTAAATTTAGCATGATAGGTATTAAAATAGGGGAATGCGTTACCTTTATTCCTACGAATACGGAAGTCAAAGTGGCAAGCGATGATTCCGTTGAATATGAAGGTCGTATTTATAAATTGTCCCCTTTTGTCGGAACGTTTATGCCAGAAGAAAAACGAAATACGTCAGGTGCATATCAAGGGGCAAAATATTTCTCATATCAAGGGAAAGTATTAGATGACCTTAGAAGCATAATAGAGAACAATATACCATTGTCGGAAAAAGATGTAATACAGAATAATATTGAGAAATAAAGATATGAGCGAAGAACTGCAACAAAAACTCCGTGACCAGCTTTGGGAGGTCGCAAACCGTTTGCGTGGCAATATGTCGGCAAGCGACTTTATGTATTTTACATTGGGTTTCATTTTCTATAAATACTTATCAGAGAAAATAGAAAAGTATGCCAACAATGCCTTGGTGGATGATGAGATAACCTTTAAGGAATTGTGGGAGATGAATGATGCCGATGCGGTCGAGTTACAAGAGGAGGCAAAGAATCAATGTCTGGAGAATATAGGCTATTTCATAGAACCGAAATTTTTGTTTTCATCTGTAATTGAGGCCATCAAACGAAAAGAAAACATTTTACCTATGCTGGAACGTTCATTGAAGCGTATCGAAGACAGCACACTTGGACAAGATAGTGAAGATGATTTTGGCGGATTGTTTTCAGATATTGATTTGGCTTCACCTAAATTGGGCAAAACTGCTGATGATAAAAATACGCTTGTCAGCAATGTACTACTTGCATTGGACGATATAGACTTTGGATTAGAGGCATCACAGGAGATTGACATATTAGGAGATGCTTACGAATATATGATTTCGCAGTTTGCGGCAGGAGCAGGAAAGAAAGCCGGAGAGTTCTATACTCCGCAGGAAGTCAGCCGTATCTTGGCAGAAATTGTTTCCATCGGACACCAGCGTTTGCGCAATGTCTATGACCCGACTTGCGGTAGTGGTTCGTTGCTTCTTCGTGCTGCCAGCATTGGAAATGCAGTTGATATTTACGGACAGGAAAAGAATCCGACAACTTATAATCTTGCCCGAATGAATATGTTGCTTCACGGTATCAGATTCAGTAACTTCAAGATTGAAAACGGAGATACGCTTGAATGGGATGCCTTTGGCGACACCCAGTTTGATGCGGTAGTCGCAAATCCTCCATTCTCTGCCGAATGGAGTGCTGCCGACAAATTTAATACCGATGACCGTTTCAGCAAAGCAGGGCGACTTGCGCCAAAGAAGACAGCAGATTATGCTTTTATCCTACACATGATTTATCACTTGAACGAAGGTGGTACGATGGCTTGTGTCGCTCCACACGGTGTTTTGTTCCGTGGTAATGCAGAAGGGGTAATACGCCGTTTCCTGATAGAGAAGAAAAACTATATAGATGCCATTATCGGTTTGCCGGCTAATATATTCTATGGTACAAGTATTCCGACCTGTATTCTTGTGATGAAGAAATGCCGTAAGGAAGATGATAATATTCTGTTCATAGATGCGAGCAAGGAGTTTGAGAAAGTCAAGACACAAAATAAACTGCGTAAAGAGCACATCGACAAGATTGTTGATACCTATCGCGAGCGAAAAGAAATAGAAAAGTACAGCCATCTTGCCACTTTACAGGAGGTTGCCGATAACGGCTATAATCTGAATATTCCTCGTTATGTCGATACTTTTGAAGAGGAAGAACCTATTGACATTAAAGCTGTAATGGCAGAAATCAAGGAGTTGGAAGCCAAACGTGCCGAACTCGATAAGGAGATTGAAGTATATCTTAAAGAATTGGGACTGGTTGAATAATAGTGTTATGGCAGAGATAGATAACATCCCGGAAATGCGTCCTTCATTCGACAATATCCGTCGTCACGATGAGAACGACAATGAATATTGGAGTTCACGTGACCTATGCGCTGCTATGGGATATTCGGCTTATTGGAAATTCCAAAAAGTCATAGACAAAGCAATCAAAGTAGCCGGCATAAAAGGAATGAATATTGACGAGCATTTCAACCAAGCGGTTGATATGGTGAAGATAGGCAGTGGCTCGTTCCGTAAAGTCAGTATCTTCCGCTTGTCACGTATGGCGTGTATGATTATTGCTGAAAATGCTGATGCAAAAAAAGTATTGGTACAACAGGCAAGAGATTACTTTTCTCAAACCATATCTACCAACGAATTGGTGCTCAACTCATATAGTTCCAATCTGTTACTATATAAAACCGCACAAGGAGAAGTTCGAGTAGAGGTAATATTCAATAGCGAAACATTCTGGATGTCGCAAAAGCGCATGGCGGACTTGTTTGGGGTGGATGTACGAACCATCAACTATCATCTTGGACAGATTTATGAATCCGGTGAACTTACCAAAGAGACAACTATCCGAAAAATTGGGATAGTTCAATCAGAGGGAGAACGAGATGTGGAGCGTACACCGTTGTTCTATAATTTGGATGCCATCATAGCGGTAGGTTATCGTGTCAATAGCTATCAAGCCACTCAGTTTCGTATTTGGGCTACGTCTGTCTTGAAGGAATTTGTCATTAAAGGATATGCTCTTGATGATGAAAGACTAAAACAGGGAAAGCATTTTGGCAAAGATTATTTTGATGACTTGCTGGAGCGTATTCGTGAGATACGCACATCGGAACGCAGATACTACCAGAAGATAACAGACATTTATGCGGAATGCAGTGCTGATTACGACCCGAAATCGGATTGTACTAAATTGTTCTTCAAAATGGTGCAAAATATGATGCACTTGGCTGTGACTAATCGTACCGCTGCTGAAATAGTGTATGAACGTGCCGACTCTGAAATGCCCCACATGGGATTGACAATGTGGAAGAAAGCACCCGATGGTAGAGTTCAGAAGTCCGATACGATTGTGGCAAAGAACTATTTGTCTGACAAAGAGATTTCCGAACTTAACGGCGTAACTAACGCATTTCTTGAATTTGCAGAACTTCGTGCCCAGCGCCACATCATAACAACGATGGAAGACTGGAAGCAACGTCTTGAACAGTTTCTTGGCACTATGGATTATAAGGCACAAGATACTGCCGGTAAAGTTTCACAAGAAGTAGCACGAGAGAAGGCGTATGGCGAGTACGAGAAATATAAAGTGATTCAAGACCGTTCTTTTATCTCTGATTTCGACCGGTTTAATAATGGCGACAAATTGTTGCCGTTTGATATTAACCCTGATAAAGAATAGATGATTATAAGAATAATAACGAAAATAAAATCCTCAATGTTCCAAATCTGAGATTCCCGGAGTTTAGTG
>NZ_MNQY01000094.1:0-5354 GCF_001915675.1 Parabacteroides sp. merdae-related_45_40
ATTTCTTATCTCGGTGCCTTCCGGTACAAATAAATCGCGATAAACGTATACAATATATTCGGAATCCAGGCGGCCATAGCAGGGCTGAGGTTGCCGTTGATGGCGAAGGTCGATGTGACGGTGGTGAAGAGGATGTAGGAGAAACTCAAGGCCAGTCCGATGCCGATGTTCAACCCCATGCCTCCTTTGATCTTGCGGGAAGAGAGCGAGGCTCCGATGGAGGTCAGGATGAAGGCGGCCATGATGGCGGCAAAACGTTTGTGGTATTCGATCTGGAACGTCTGGATATTGCCGATCCCTCTTTTCTTCTGGCGGTCGATATACGTGGACAGTTCGGAAGAAGTCATCGTCTCGCAGTCATTGACAGAGATCAGGAAGTCCGAAGGGACGATTGTCAATGTGGTGTCCATGCGGCTCCCTTCGGTGATATGTTCGCGCATCCCGTCGAAGTCGCGGATCATGTAGTCGATCAGCGTCCAATTGTATAGCGAATCGTATTTGATGGAGTTTGCCGTGAGGCGTGAAATCATCTTCTTGTCCTCGAAGTGCTCCAAAGAGAAACGGTATCCCATCCCGGAACGCGCGTCGTAGCGGTCGAAATAGGCGATTACGCCCGGCTCGATCTCCAATTGGGCGGAACGGACATAATCTACCTTCTTATTCTTGATATATTTGTTTTGGAAGTCGATACGCGTGGCGTTGGCAGGCGGAATGATATAAGCGTTCAGCACAAACGTACTGAGTGCAATGATCCCTGCCGAAATCGCGTAAGGCAACATCAGACGCCGGAAACTCATCCCGCTCGCCAACATTGCGATCACTTCTGAATTGTCTGCTAACTTTGAGGTGAAGAAGATAACGGCAATGAAAGTAAACAACGGACTGAACAGGTTCGCGAAATACGGGATGAAGTTCATGTAATAGTCGAAGACAATCGCTTTCAACGGTACGTCCGGACTCAGGAACTTGTCGATCTTCTCATTTATATCGAAGACGACCGAGATAGCGATAATCAGGGCAATCGCGAAGATATAAGTACCTAAGAATTGCTTGATGATATACCAGTCTATCCGTTTCAGTTTGAATTTCATGTGATAGTTTGCTTATAACCGGTTTGATAATTGACGGACCATTTCACTCTTCCAGGTCGTGAAATCGCCGGCAATAATATGTTTGCGTGCCTCTTTTACGAGCCACAGGTAAAACGCGAGGTTATGAATTGATGCCAGTTGAAGTCCTAACATCTCATTCACTTTGATCAAATGGTGTAGATACGCCTTGCTGTAGCGCGTGTCGATAGCCGAATGAGCATCCGGATCGATAGGAGAGAAGTCGTTCTCCCATTTCTTATTACGCATATTGATCGTGCCGAAGCGGGTAAATATCTGTCCGTTACGTCCGTTGCGCGTCGGCATGATGCAGTCGAACATATCGATACCCCGTTCAATCCCCTCTAAAATATTGATCGGTGTGCCGACTCCCATTAGGTAACGAGGCTTGTCTTTCGGCAGGATCTCGTTGACTACTTCGATCATCTCGTACATCTTCTCTGTTGGTTCGCCTACTGCCAGGCCACCGATCGCATTGCCGTCAGCGCCCTTTTCCGCTACATTCTCGGCTGCCTTTCGACGCAGTTCCGGATAAACACAACCTTGTACAATCGGGAAAAGACTTTGCTGGTAACCGTATTTCGGCTCTGTAGAGTTGAAACGTTCGAAACAACGGTCCAGCCAACGTTCCGTCAGACCGAGGGACTTTTTCGCGTATTCATAATCGGCATCGCCCGGACAACATTCATCGAAAGCCATAATGATATCTGCCCCGATGATCCGCTGGATATCCATAACCTTTTCCGGGGTAAACAGATGCTTGGAGCCGTCGATATGTGAGCGGAACATGGCGCCTTCCTCATGCAACTTGCGGTTTTCGGAAAGAGAAAAAACCTGGAAACCACCGCTATCTGTCAGGATTGGCCGGTTCCATGTGTTGAATTTGTGCAATCCGCCTGCCTGTTCCAATATTTCCAATCCGGGACGGAGATATAAATGGTATGTGTTTCCTAAAATGATTTGTGCGTTGATATCTTCTTCCAACTCGGTCATGTGGACGCCTTTAACTGTGCCCTGTGTGCCGACCGGCATAAAAATAGGCGTTTCAATTACTCCATGATCAGTGGTAATCAGACCCGCCCTTGCATTTGATTTTGTGTCGTTATGTTGTAATTCGAATTTCATGGCTGCAAAGATAAAGAAAAGGCCTTACTTTCACAAATAAGGCCTCATAATATAGTCGGTTATATATCGTTAATCAGAAACCGAAATCGTCTACCTCGATTTCTTTGATTTCCTCTTCTTTAGGCTTTTCGACGAATTTGTGCTCAACGTTCGATTTGACGATGATGGCACGCATTGGGCGTACCGGACAGATCGATTCGCATCCGCCGCATCCGATACAAAGGTCAGGGTTGATCTGCGGGATTGTCAGTGTTCCTTTGTAAGGAACCATGTGTACGGCCTGGGTCGGGCAATGTTCTGCACAGGCACCGCAGTCTTTCTCTTCCGTATTAACAACACAACGGCCTTTGAAGAAAGTGGCAATGCCGACCTGTGTCGTTGTCTTCTCTTCGATAGTCAGAGGTTTGATCGCACCGGTAGGGCATACATCGGAACAGACTGTGCACTCGTAGTTGCAATAACTGCTGATATAGGCCAGACGTGGTTTCAACATATAATCCAAACCGTATTCCAATCCTGTCGGGCGCAAGACCTGGCTCGGACAGCGGACGACACATATCTGGCATCCTGTACATTTGTCTTTGAAACGTTCCAGGCTGATAGAACCCGGAGGCGTGAGGGGAGGCCACTTTTTTCTGCCTTTTCTGTTCATTTTCCCTTTTCCTCCTTCGGCAATCGCAGATGCGATCGGCAGCGAGGCGGCAATGGTTGCACTTGTGGCCAGAAATGTACGGCGGCTGTTGGCGACTGTCAGTTGGCTGGAATATAATTCCTTTACAGCTTGGGTATCGACTGTCTCCTCCTGTTTCATACCCGGAAATTGTAGACGATACTGCAAGCCGCCTTTGGCACAGGAAGAAACACAATTGAAACAATCTACGCAACGGGATGTATCGATCGTCAGGTTTTTGCTGTCGATCGCTTCCGCCTTGCAGGTATGTTCGCAATTCCCGCAATGCGTACAGGCTTCCTTATTGAAAGTTATACGGAAGAACGAGTAGCGCGAGAAAAGACTCAACAAAGCTCCGACAGGGCAGATCGTATTACAGAACAGTCGTCCGCGGAAAACAGTCATGACGATGAAAACAAGCAATGCGATAGTTGCTGCGATCAGACCGGAAGCCGTCACGGTACTGATTGTCACATGGAACAACGAGTAGTTGTCCACTTTCATCAGCAGGTCGGCGAGTATGTTATTCCCCCACATCATGATCGGACGGAACAGACTTGCCGCAATACGTCCGAAGTTGCTGTACGGGTCTAAGAGCAGGCACAATTCGCTAAGACCGAAAACAGCCATGACTGCCGTAATTACCAGCAGTACGTAGCGTAGCCGGTTCATCGGCTTGTGGTAAGTAAAACGACGGCTTCCTTTCTTCTTTTTCTTACCGATGCAAAATAGACGGTTGATGATATCCTGGAATACGCCTGCCGGACATATCGTGGAACAATAAATACGTCCGAATACCAGTGCCAGTAAGAATTGGAACACGATCAGACCGACCATTCCTCCCAACAAGGCCGGCATCAGTTGCAGATGCAGCAAACGATGTACACTATCCGGTAAAACTCCTGAAAAGTCTACGAAAAACAAAAGTATGGGTACAAAAAAGAGGATTGCGAGCAAAACTCTCAATCCCTTTAGATAATTCCGTTTCTTCATCAGATCTTAATACGTTTGATGTTTATTTTTTTCAGATCGGTAGAACCTAATTTAAGAGCTTCCCCTTTGCTCAAATGTCCAACGGCAGCCATATCCAATTTCTTTACCTGGTTGAACAGAGCGAGGGCGGCCGTATCGACGGCGACGATATTCGGAGAAACAATCATCGATTTTAACGTAGCCACGTCAGCTGCACTTTTTCCTTGCGGACCGTTCTGATGCATCATGCGGTAGGCATCCACGATGTTCAGAACCGGTTTCTTCTTCCAGGTACAGATATCGGCGATACATTGCTGCAAGTCGTTCTGGTGGAAGAAGCGGCGGTCCCAGACGATCCCCATCATATTCTTCATTGCGCATGACAGCTTGGCTCCTCCGTGGTTCTTCAGGATGGGAACATTGATCCAGGCGTCCGCTTCGATCAGTGACTCGTGTATCTTGGCTTTTTTCAGTGTCACGCCGTCGGGAATGTCTACTTCTTTGAAATATTTTTCGTCGTTGCCTGGCATGATGATACCACCTGCTTCTTTTACGGCGGCGGCGATGCCGCTTGTCTCATAACATTTCTGCCAGTTGTCGCACGTGTGGTCGAATACCGTTACCTTTTCGGCTCCAGCTTCGAAACATTTCTTTACGAGGGCCTTTATCAATTCAGGATTGGTATTACCGGCCAGCTCCGGTGTACGGTCCCAGCCGATATTGGGCTTGATAACGACTTTCTGCCCTTTTTTGATATATTTGCCGATGCCGCCAAGCGCTTCTAAGGCTTTGTCGAGCATGACTGCCGGTTCACCGCCCATTACTGCTACCAGATCGGGTGCTTGCTCTACCGCTACTGTATTCGAGGAGAGAGCAGCCTGTAATCCTTCAAAGTTCAGAGATAAGGCTACACCTGCTACAACACTGGTCTTAAGGAAATCACGACGTTTCATTTTGTTTTATTGGTTTTATGTAGTTTATAAAAGTTTTAACAAAGGTAGATAATCTCTAATATAAATTGTATATTTGACGTCCAAAAAAATCATAAAAGATGGATTTATATTCCTATGTTTCAATAGAATCCTTTGTTCGCGGATGCAAGGAGTCGAAGACGCCGGAAACATTCACCTTGCATGTTCCTAATTTGTTGTATGCCAAGTCGGACGAAGTAATCGGATACGGTTTGTCCCTGCTTCGCCGTTCGATCGTGTTGCATGAAGAGCAAAAAGGCATCGGGCCGGAGCTTAGTAAACAAAATATTCCTTTTTTCCGGGAGAACCGCCGGATGCTTATCGGACCGGAGGTGGAGATGTACGCTCTTTCCCTTTACCAGAATTTGGAAATCCCTTCCGGTGTGAAGGAAAAGGATACTTCCTGTTTGCGGCTGACTTTCGATTACGGGGCACTAGGTGAGTATAGTTTGTCGGAGGAAAAATACTTGCTCCGTTGCAAATATAATGAGGAGGAGAATCTGAACG
>NZ_MNQY01000044.1:0-113282 GCF_001915675.1 Parabacteroides sp. merdae-related_45_40
TGCCGATCAGGTGGAGGGGGATATCCTGACCGAAGAGGTTGTGCCTTCGCCCAAAGGACCTTATGGCGAGAGCAAGATCAAGGCCGAGGAATATATTCAGGAAAAATGGCCGGCTGACAAATCAGTCTATATATTGCGTCCCTGTATGATTCACGGGCCGGGAAACAAAGGAAATCTGAATTTGCTCTATAATGTGGTGAAGAAAGGAATCCCATGGCCGTTGGGGGCTTTTGAGAATAAACGGACGTTTACTTCTATCGATAATTTGTGCTATGTTGTGGAAGGTCTGTTGACCAAAGAGGTGGCTTCGGGAGTCTATCATATGGCTGATGATGAAGCCTTGTCGACTAACGAACTGATCGCTGTGATTTGTGAGGCTATGGGACGGAGGGCGCATATCTGGCATTTGAACAAGAAGATGATGGAGATGGTGGCGAGTGCCGGAGGTTGTCTGCATCTGCCCTTGAACAGGGAGCGTCTGGCCAAGTTGACTGAAAATTATGTCGTTTCCAACCGGAAGATAAAGTCGGCTTTGGGAGTAGATAAGATGCCGGTCAGGGCTAAGGAAGGTTTGATCAAGACGATTAAAAGTTTTTGATATATGTTGTATCTGTTGATTTTTGTGGTTCTGCTTATGGCAGAGCTGATTTATTTCCGTATTGCCGACAAATGCAATATCATTGATAAGCCGAACCAGCGCAGTTCTCATTCAAAGGTGGTGTTGCGTGGGGGAGGAGTCATCTTTCTGGTCGGTACATGGGTGTGGAGTTGTCTCTATGGTTTCCAGTATCCGTGGATGTTGGCAGCGGTGACTTTAGCTGCTGGAATATCGTTTGTGGATGATATTCACAGTTTGCCGGACAGTTTGCGCCTTGTGGCACAATTTGTGGCGATGGGATTGATGTTCTATCAGTTGGATATCCTGCATTTGGATATGTGGTGGATCGTGCTTCTTGCATTGATCGTATGCGTGGGAGCGACGAACATCATCAATTTTATGGATGGGGTGAATGGAATCACGGGGGGATATTCGTTGGCGGTGCTTGTTCCGCTGCTGTTGATGAACCGGAAGATCCAGTTTATGGAGAGTTCGTTTTTGATTGTCGCGATCTTGTCCGTAGTGGTGTTTTGCCTGTTCAATTTCCGTCCGAAAAACCGGGCGAAATGTTTTGCCGGGGATGTCGGAAGTATCGGAATTGCTTTTATCTTATTGTTCTCTATCGGGAAATTGGTGATACAGACCGGAGATATAACATGGCTGTCTTTTCTTGTTGTGTACGGGGTGGACGGTTGTCTTACGATCTGCCATCGGATTATGCTTCATGAAAACTTGGGAGAGGCACACCGTAAACATGCATACCAGTTGATGGCGAATGAATTGAACATGTCTCATCCGGTGGTCAGCCTTGTTTATATGGTCTTGCAGTTGGCCGTTTCTTTGGTCATGGTGTATGCGTTACCGGATCGGGTGCTTGTTCATTGGGTTTATTTGGGAATAGTGATCGCTTTGTTGGCTGTGGTTTATCTCTTGTTCATGAGGAAATATTATCATCTTCATGAGAGATATCTTGAGTCATTGAAGAAGTAGGATGGTTGTTGAATAATCAAAGAAAGGATGGATATACAAACAATAGATAAGAATCTGCTTTCCGATCTTCATCGGAAAGCAGTTGCGAATGAGCGGAAGCGGATGAATTTTGATTTGCGTACTTCTGCTTTGGATCAGAGTCAGCGTATGCTGAATGCGTTGGAGCCGGGGACACAAGTACCTGTTCACCGGCATATGGAGACGGCGGAGACGACGATCTGTATAGAGGGATATTTGGAGGTTGTTCTATATGCCGAGGCTTCCGGTCTGGATGAAACGGGCGGGGAAAGGAAGTTCGTGGAGGTTTCCCGTGTTACGCTTTGTCCGCGCGAAGGCAAATATGGGGTACAGATCCCGTTAGGTGTGTGGCATAGCGTGGATGTGAAAGAACCAAGCACCATCTTTGAGGCCAAAGATGGTGCTTATGTGAGCGCAAGCAGATAGATTTTACCGAGGAGCTTTTATCCCGCCAGTACCTTATAAAGACTCCCGATCCCTCCTGCCAGCATCAGGGTGTAGCCGGAGAGGCCGAGCCAGTCGGCTTCGGGGGGCGGGGAGAGAGGAGGGAGAGAATCGCTCCGAGAGCGGCGAGGGTTACTTCCGTTTCCCCTTTCCACAGGGAGAGGAGGGATAGGAGGCTCAGGCAGAGGACAAGGACAAAGGTCGTCACCGGCAACCGGGCGTTTGCGCCGGGGAAAGATGATCCGGGCGAGGGTGGTGAGGAAGCTGAGGATGGTTTCAAGGACGTTCATGATTTATGAATTATGATTTATGGGGTGGGGAATGAGTTTACTGATTTTTCTGCAAACCTTGACCAACAACGCTTGATAGGCGGCACGGTTGTCGCCGTTGACTTCGCTGATGTATTTGCTGTAGGCGATCTTGCGGGCGAAGGCTTTCGGGTCGTCGCTGACGTCGGCGGCGAACGGGTAGACCGAACGGATCAGGCGGGCGTAGTCCATGAACGAGTCTCCGGGACTGTCGTAGGTACGGAAACGGAGGGAATGGGCGCCCAACTCGATGCTTGCGCCTTTCCACCAGACGTTGGAGCGGCCGTAGGCAGTGAGGCCGAAATAGTTGTGATGCTCGCTGGCGAGATCACTTTGTCCCCAGCCCGACTCGATAGCCGCTTGTGCCAGGATAACCGCCGGATTGATCCGGAATGCTTCCCCCGCCTTTCGGGCGAGGGGAAGGAGGGAGGAAAAAAATTCGCTTTGCTTCATTTTTTTTAGTTGAAAGGTGAAAGTTGAAAGTTGAAAGTTGAAAGTTGAAAGTTGAAAAATAGCAACGTGGAGTTACTTCCACCTTTCAACTTTCACTTGATTTACAGTTCTCCCGGGCGATCATCCGTGCCACCGCCACTGCCGGCCGATTCGCTGGAGGCGTCCTTTTTCGGTACGTAGCGTTCGAAGGAGACGTTGTTGACGAGGTTGATCAGCATCGTGCCGGGGTAAAAGACGATGTGGGCACGGTTGAACAGGGCGGTGGTGAAACCGTCGACGGTGGCCGAACCTTTGCTGCCGGCAACCATACGGAAGCTGCCGAATTCGCCCAAGTGAACCGATTCGCCGTCGGAAAGGGCTTCGTTCATGACTTTGATCAGGCCGTCGAGCACCAAGATGATCTCACCGCGGCTGGCGGTACAGATGTTTTCGATACGGGTACAGATCTTGTTCAGCGTCAGTTTTTTCGTGATGCTGGTCTGTGCATGATAAAGAGTTGCGCCTGAGGCTGCGTCTTTGCTCATGTCTTTGCGTTTGACGAGAGTGTAAATTAATGGCATGGGGATTGAAAAATTAAAAGTTAAAAATTAAAAATTAAAAGATTGAAAATTAGGGAGATGTCCCTTTTGACTATACAAAGATACGGCAGGGAAAAAACGCAAAGTCGATTAGAGTCGATTAGAGTCGAATAGAGTCGATTAATCTTTCGTATATTTGCATCCGATTGTTCAGTTTCAAAACACCGGTGTTTTGAAAACGAAACATAGGTGTTTTAAAATCAAAACATATATGTTTTGAAAGGAAGGGAAAAAAGGAAGAATGTCATATAATACTACGGTCTGAAAAACATTAGAATTAATGAAAGATCAAAAAAACAAAAGGGAAAATTTCATGAAGGATTTCCTAAGATGTGATAAAAAAAAGTGAGGGCGATAACGGGTAAATATCTGTCTTTTCCGCTTCTGCAGGATTATATCGCCAACTTGAAGGCGGACCGGGAGGTGGAGTTGTTTGCGCTCGCTTTCCTGTTCAAAGGGTTGAGGGGTGAGAAAAACGAATCGTGGAATCGTTTGGCGGATCGTTTTTTCAAAGTTTACAGTGACGAGTTGTACCGCTATTGCGGCTACGAGACGGAAACTCCGGGGTTTGCCCGGGTATGGGTGGCCCGTCCCGACTTGTTCATGGTCTATATGGGGGCGATGATGAGGGCCGGCATTATCGAGGACTGCTCGTTCGCCCGGATGGCCGGTCATGTGGACCGCATCTTCGACACGGGAAATACGGAAAACACCGTTTTGAACAAGTTGAAGGAGCAACTTCCGGAGGCCGATTCGATCGTGGACGGAATGAAAGCGGAATTTAAGAATTTCAAATCACGTAATAAAAAATAAACCGATCGGCGGTATTATATGGCTTCTTTTTAAAGGGTGAAAGGAATTGAAATTCTGCATAAAATAGTTTTTTTTAATAATGGATTTGACTCTACCTTTGTGATGGCTGAAAGTTGAAGATCGCTCTTCTGAAAAAAATGCGAAAATCGCTTTTTATAATTAGTTATAAGAAGTATGTTTTAGTTATTATATATTAGGGAACGGACAGGGCAAATGGACACCTGCTGTCTATTTGCTGTCGTAAATATTTGTTTATTAATCCGTTCGGACCGATTTGCAAAACGACAAGCCATAACAAATTTATTCATTATTAAATCCATCTATTATGGATCAGAATTTAAACAACGAAAGGATTGTGGGATTCCTGGGACAGTCATATGTCCTCATTCCGCGAAAAGTGTTGGAGATGTTATTTCGTGGCGAAGGCCGGGAAAGATCGGTCGGCATGGTGTACTTGGCTTTGTTCTCGGAAGTGTTTTTCAAGGACGGGAAGGTTTTTTTGAACAAGCGTTATTATGTCTGTAAGCGCGGCGAGTTTGTCGGACAATGTGAAGAACTGGCGAAAAGATGCGGGATGTGTACGAAAACTCTGAACCGAAGTCTTGTTTGGTTGCAAGAAAAGGATTTGATCGGACTGAAGCGACTTAACGGCGGGATTCGTGTTTGTGTCTGCGGATACGATTCGATCATGGGGATCCGTCGTAAGGAAGCAGGGAAGGATGCGCCGGAGCAATCCGCTTTCCTCGCCCTGGAAGAGGCCGAACGCCGTATGGGCGGACGAAGCATGCAGTTCGATTGTTGTACCGCAGACGGGGAAGGAGGCTTGCAATGATGAACGGTGAAGAAACGGACGGAGGAATCTCTTTGGGCGATATGGAAAAGGCGTTGGTCTGCCTGTTGATGACCTCGATGGAAGCGCCGGTGCAGGCGGAGTCTGCAGGGCTGACTCAGGAAATGTTTGCGGATGCTTCGTTGGGATTCGTCTATGAAGTGATCATGAAAATTTATGCAACGGGGGTACGGCCGGACATGGTGCTGGTGGAACGCGGAATGCGCGAAGCGGACGAGGAACTGGCTGCCAAGCTGGGCGGTTTGTCGTTCCTGTTGCCCTACATGCTGAATGTGCGCCACGACGGGAACGTGGCGGCCTATGTGGAAGGAATCAAGAAACAATATAAGCTGAGATGCCTCGTCACGTTGTTCGGGACGATGGCGTTCAAGGCAGGTAAGGTATCGTCCGTCCCGGAGGAACTGGTCGACGAGGCGGAGCGCCTTCTGATGCAGTTCCGCCAGAAGACGGCCGAGGGCGCTCCGGTGCGTACGATCGGCGAACTGGCTGCCGAGGCGGTGTCCTGGCATTATCGCCGCTTTGGCGGTGAGCTGGAGGCCGAACAGGTGAAGAGCGGGCTTGCCGAGTTCGATTATGTGACCGGAGGGTTCCACAATACGGAGCTGACGATCGTCGCCGGACGGCCGAGCGACGGGAAGACGGCGGTGACGTTGCAGATGGCCCTGAATGCGGCGCGTGCCGGGAAATCGGTCTGCTTCTTCAGCCTGGAGATGTCGAGCCTGCAAATGTTGAACCGTGTGCTGGCAGGGATGACGGACGTGAACCCGGATCACCTGCGCATCAACAAGCCGACCGGACGCGAGTTGGGACAGTTGGAAGAGGCTGCCCTCCGGTTGAAGGACTTGCCTTTCTATCTCGACTATACGGTAGGGGCTACCGTCGAGCAGATACGGGCGAAAGTGCTGCTGCAATGCCGCCTGGGAAAATGCGACCTGGTGGTCGTGGACTACCTGCACCTTCTCGGCGGCGACCGCCGGAAGGGGGAGACACAGGAACAGATGGTGGGACGGAATGTAAGGGCGTTGAAGCAACTGGCGTTGGACAGCAATTGTCCGGTGCTGACGGTTTCGCAGATGAATCGTGCCTGCGAGGCGCGTGCCGACAAAGCGTATCTGCCGGTGATGAGCGACCTGCGCGATTCGGGGACGATCGAGCAGGTGGCGGATTGCGTGGCGTTCATCTACCGTCCCGAACGCTATGGCTTCACCCGCGACGAAAAGACGGGGCATAGCCTGGTGGGGGTCGGCAAGATCTATATCGCGAAGAACCGTAACGGTTCGACGGGGATCGCCCGTTTCCGGTACAACCCTTCGTTCACCCGTATCACGGACTATATACAGCCTGGTACGCAAACCTCTTTAGGGTTATGACGAAGCAAGAGATACAAGAACTGAAAGCCTCCCTGTCGATCAGGGAGGTGATCGGGCGTTATACGAAACTGAACCGTGTCGGTCGCCGGTGGATGGGGCTTTGCCCGTTCCACGGGGACCGGCATCCTTCCCTTTCCGTCAATGAGGAGAAGGGGAGCTTTGTTTGCTATGCTTGCGGAGAGAGGGGAGATGTGTTCGCCTTTGTCAGCAAGATCGAGAACGTCGGCTTTGTCGAGGCGGCGAACAAATTGTCGATTGACAGTGGACAGTTGGCTATTGAAGGGAAAGACAATAAGGAGGCGAGGTTGTTGCCGGAACGGTTGGCAATCAAGGAGAAAAAAGAAAATAGCGACGCGGAGCAATTGCCCGTTGTCAATTCTCAATTGTCAATTGAAAACGAAGCTTTCCTGGCTTTGTTGCTGCCCGCGGGTAGCGGATGTTCGGAACTGACGCCTACCTGGTTGGATTTCGGGGTGGGGCAGTCGCCCTGCCTGGTTCCCGAACGCTGGAAAGCGATGCGGAACCGGCTGGTGTTCCCTGTGCGCGATGAGGAGGGCCGGTTGGCCGGGTTTGCCGCGCGGAGGTTGTCGGACGAAGATCGGGATAAACCGAAATATGTCAATTCGGAAACGAGCGGGCTGTATCGGAAGAGCGAACTGTTGTACGGGTTGTATGAGGCACGGGAGGCGATCCGCCGGGAGGGGAGCGTCTTTCTGGTGGAAGGATATAAGGATGTGCTGGCGATGCATGCGGCGGGGTTCAGGCATACGGTGGCGTTGTGCGGGACGGCGCTTTGTACGGGGCACATTGCTTTGTTGAAACGATATACGACATCTGTCCGCGTGATGCTGGATGCCGACAAGGCGGGGCGCAAGGCGGCGGATGCGATTGTCCCGGTACTTGCTGGCGAAGGGATGGATGCGGTGAGGATCGGGCTGCCGGAAGGGGACGATCCGGACTCGCTCTTTCGCCGGCTGGGGAGAGAGGCGTTTGCCGCTTACGTCCGTGAGGCGGTGCGGCAGACCCGGCCTTCGGAAGAACAGGTGTTGCTCGGACGCATTCGGAAAGGCATCGGGCTTTTGTCCGGTGTGGCGGAAGCGGAGAAACGGGAACGCTTGTTACGGGTGCTGGAGGATTGCCTGACGCAGTTGAAGGGCTTGTCCGTCGGTGCTTGCCGTCCGGCGACAATGGACTGGAGGTGGGTATGACCGGGACGTCGGATGATGAAGAAGGAAAATGGAAAAACCGTTCCACCACGCTCCGGAGGCTGGGACGGCAATATAGCCCGGATGTCACGCCCGAAGTGGCTTCCAGGCGATTGAAACAGTGGATCGTCGGTAATCCCGTCCTGCTCGGACTCTTGCACGAGAACGGTTGGACGGCTTCGCGGCGGGTGCTGACGCCAAAGCAGGTGGAACAGATTGTGCGGGTCCTTGGGGAACCTTGAAAACAGAATATGAAACATAAAATAATAAAGAAAACCCTATTGACAATCGGCATTTCATTGTCGATTGTCAATTCTCATTTGTCAATTGCCCAACGCTCGTTGGGTGTCTCTGGTCTGCTGAACATCCCTTCGGCCGATATGCAGGAGGACGGTACGTTCATGGCAGGAGGCAATTACCTGCCTCAGGAGATGCTGCCTCAGGAGTGGGGATATAATTCGGGAAACTATTTCGTGAACCTGACGTTCCTGCCGTTTATGGAGGTGGCCTACCGGTGCACGTTGCTGAAGGTCGAGAGTACCGGCAAATGGAACCAGGACCGTTCGGTCTCCCTGCGTCTGCGTCCGTTGAAGGAGGGGAAATGGTGGCCGTCGGTCGTGATCGGTTCGAATGACTTGCTGACGACCGGCGAATTGAATCCTTTCCTGGATTCGGGCGGAAATCGTTATTTCTCTTCCGTCTATGCGGTCGGGACGAAACATTTCGGTTTCTACGGCCATGATATCGGCGTGACGGTGGGAGGGCATGTGCCGTTTCGCAGCAGGAGCGAGAACAAGGGGGTGTTCGGCGGGGTGAGCTACCGTCCGGCGTTCCTGAAGCCGCTTGAGGTGATGGCGGAATATGACTCGAAGGTGGTGAACATGGGAGTGTCGGCACGGCTGTTCGACCATTTTTCCTTGTATGCCTATTGCTACGATTTCAAGACGGTGGCGGGTGGAATCCGGTATGAGCTGACGCCCCGTCAGCGTGTGTTTAACCCCGACGAGGTCCGTATGCCCTGGGACGGACGGGTGGAGCTGGTGCTGTATCCGCAGATCTCGCTGAGCAATTCGTGGCTGGACAAGATATACGGGGCGGTGATCAATATCGCTCCGGCGGTGGAGGCGCGGCTTTGGAAAGGGGCGGCTTTCACGGGGCAGGTGATCCTGCCGGTTTGGAACAATATGGTCGGGCAGATGGACTATATCCGGGCCGGGGTGCTGACCTTGAGTCAAGAGTTCGGATTGCCCGGAGGGGCGTTCGGACGGGTGACGGTCGGCAACTTCACGAACAACCGGATGGGGGCGGACCTGAAACTGCGCTATGCGACGCCGGACGACCGTTGGATGTTCGGCTTGGAAGGCGGTGTGACCGGATCGTCCACCTTCTACGAGGGCAAATGGCAGGTGTCGAATTGGAAGCGGGTGAGCGGGGCGGCGGAGGTTCGTTTCCGCGAAAGGCATTTCAATATGGATTTCAACTTGGGCGTGCACCGGTATATCTATGGCGACTATGGGGTGCGGGTGGACTGCATCCGCCATTTCGGACGGACGACGGCCGGCTTGTATGCCATGTACACGGGGGGCGAGGCGAACGGCGGTTTCCATTTTGCCGTCCCGTTGCCGCAATGGGGCAAGTCGCGCAAGGTGAGGGTGCGCCTGCCGGAATATTACCAGATGGAATATTCGGGACAGAGCGGCCTTGAATATTTCCGCCGGAAACTCGGACAGGACTACGAGACTCGGCCGGATGAGAGCAATAGTGTTCCTTATGATAGGAGGAGGGATGATTTATAATTTATGAATTATTGCTGAAAAGAGAGATGGGGGATGAATATTGTATAATAAATAATATAATGTTTTATTTTTAATGAGTATGAAAAAGAAAAATTTCTGGAGCGCAGTGCTGGCTATGGGCTTGGCTGCGACATTGAGTGTGGGATTTGTAGGATGTAGCGATGATGACGAACCGACACCTGAAATCGTGACCGATAATCCATTGGATAAGGAGGTCTACTATATCGCAGGTAAGGTGACGGAAGGAGGCAAGTCGCTGGAAGGTGTCGAGGTCAGCACGTCGGGCAAATCGGTCAAGACGGCTGCCGACGGGACGTACCAGTTGGCGATGGACAAGGTCGGAACCTATGTTGTGACGTTTGCAAAGGATGGATATGTGACAGTTACAGCCGATGCGGTAATCCTTTCGGGCACGCCGAAACATGGCAGTGTGGCTTTGTCGCAGACATTGACATCTTTGGCTGCTTCGGTGACCGTATCGGCTGATAAGGACGCGGTCGTATATGATGAACGTACTCATGTGGCCGAACTGCATATCCCGGCCGGGGCAGTTCCGGAAGATACCGATATCACGATGACCGAGTATGTGAAAGGGGTAAAAGTGGAAGGCGATCATGCCAGTCTGTCGACTATCAACTGCACGCCTGACGGTCTGGAGTTTGGAAAGGATGTGGAAGTGGTGATCAAGAACACGACCAGCAATGCGATCAGCTTCGCCGACGTGAAGCATTTCGTGGAAGAAGGCAATGACTGGAAAGAAATAGGAACGGCTGATTTTGATGCGGACCGCAACGCTTATGTCTGCTCGTTGGACGGTTTCTCTAACCACTCTTTCGGAACGGTTTATTCGGAATCCGCTGCCGGAAGCTCGACGGAAAACTTGTCTACCGTCACAATCGACAACCTGGGCAAGATGGAAGCTGCCGAGCAGGAAGTGAACGGTAAGCAGAAGATCGGTTGGGAGATCGAAGGTGACCTGAAACAGCAGTTGGGCAGCACGTTCTCTGCTTTGAGCAGTTCTGATGTTGACAAACTGGCAAGCCAGCTGAACGCGGCTATCACGTCTACCAAAGGTTCGACTGCCGGTGTGGAAGAAATTCCTTTCTCTTTAGGTACGGCCAAGGCTGATGGCGACCAGAAAGTGACGATCGACATGAAGGCCAAGAAGAACCTCTCTTCCTTCTCTGTCAACTTCAACTACCAGGGCCGCGTCGTTCCGTTTAGCGTGAAGGTGGCAACTTATGCCGGTGTAAGCACGACGATCACCAAGGAAGGAGGCGCAAGCCATCCGGGACATTCCGGCGGTGTTATCCAATAAACCGTAATTACTTATTTTAATCAGGAAAGAAGAGTGAAAATCTGGAATTATATGTTGATGTGCGTGGTGGTACTCTGTACCTCCTGCGCATCTTCGAAGAAAGTGGTTTACTTGCAGGATGTCGTCCCGCTGAAGCAGCAGGATATCGAGCAGAAGTACGAGGTGTATGTCCATAACGACGATTTGCTGGCGATCATGGTGAACAGCAAGAACCCGGAACTGGCGTTGCCGTTCAATATGCCGATGGTATCGTATCAGTTGGGAAGTGGTTCGACCAATTCTGGAAGCCAGCGTGTGTTAGGCTATCTGGTGGATGGTAATGGGGATATCGATTTCCCGATCCTCGGCAAGTTGCATGTGGCGGGACTGACGCGTATGCAGTTGACGGAAATGATCAAGCAACGCCTGATAGAGGGAGACTTGATCAAAGACCCGATCGTGACGGTACAGTTCCTGAACTACAAGGTGTCGGTGATGGGTGAAGTGAACCGTCCGGGATCGTTCAATATCTCCGGCGACCGTATCACCCTGTTGGAGGCCTTGAGTATGGCGGGCGACCTGACGATCTACGGACGACGCGACCGGGTGGCCGTGATCCGCGAGAAGGACGGGAAGCGGACGATCCTGATGCATGATCTCCGTTCGTCCGATATATTCAATTCTCCTTGCTATTATTTGCAGCAGAACGATATCGTGTATGTCGAACCGAATAAGGCGAAGGCCGAGCAGACGGATATCAACCAGAACAAATCGTTGGGTGTCTGGTTTGGCGCGATTTCCGCTTTGGTTTCCATCGCGTCTCTGATTGTGACATTAACAAAGTAAAAAAAGAGAACCTATGAACACAGAACAAGAAACGAACATCCGCATGGAAGAGAACGAATTGAACCTGGGGGACATCCTGCAAACGGTGTTGGCTAACTGGTATTGGTTTGTTCTGTCCGTCGTGGTATGTGCCGGGACGGCGTTCCTCTATCTGAAGTGGGCGCCCAAGGTATATACCCGGACGGCTTCGGTACTGATCAAAGATGATGCGAAGGGCGGTGCGATGAGCGAGTCGGCCGCTTTCGAGGATCTGGGGCTTTTCGGTTCGAAGCGGAATGTGGATAACGAGGTGCTGGTATTCAAGTCTAGGCGGTTGATGACCGAAGTGGCGCGTAACCTGCATCTGGATGTGAGCTACACGGTAAAAGACGGGCTGCGGATGGTGGAACTGTACACTCAGTCGCCCGTACAGCTCTCTTTCCCGGATGCGGAAGAGGCACAGGCTTTTTCGTTGAAGGCGGTTCCTGTCTCCGGAAAGGAGGTGGTATTGTCCGGATTCACCCTCGGCGGGCAGGAGGTGGCGGACGGCAAGCCGGTGAAGGTGGCGCTGAACGACACGGTTACGACGCCTGTCGGTCGGGTGGTGGTGGTCCCGTCGCTTTATTACGGCGACAAGTATTTCAATACGGTCGTGCAGGTGACGAAATCGCCGTTGCAGGATGTGGCGCTCCGCTTCCAGGGAGGCTTGCAGGCTACTTTGGCGAACAAGGCATCGACGATCATCAACCTGACGCTTCAGGATGTCTCCATCCCGCGTGCGGAGGATGTGATCAACACGCTGATCTCCGTCTACAACACAGACGCGATCAACGACAAGAACCAGATCGTGATGAACACTTCCAACTTCATCAACGACCGTCTGATTGTGATCGAGAAGGAATTGGGGGATGTGGATTCGGATATCGAGTCGTACAAGCGGGAACACCAGCTGACGGATATCTCGTCCGAGACGGGCATGTACCTGCAGACTTCCAGCCAATATCGCCAGGAGGGATTGAGTCTGGAGAACCAGTTGAGCCTGGCGAAATACATCAAGAACTACCTGACGGACCCCGGCAAGAGTTCGGACCTGATCCCGGCGAACACGGGCATATCGGATGTGAACATCGAGTCGCAGATCGGGGAGTTCAACGAGATGTTGCTGAAACGCGACAAGCTGATCAGCAACAGCAGTAGCAAGAACCCGGTGGTGCAGGACTTGAACAATTCGCTGATCGCGATGAAGCAGACCATCATCCGTTCGGTGGATAACCTGATCGTCGGGCTGAACATCAAGATCAAGAATATCCGGGCGCAGGAGGAACAGACGAGCCGCCGTATCTCGGCTGTGCCGACCCAGCAGAAGGAGGTCCTTTCGGTGGAACGCCGCCAGAAGATCAAAGAGGAACTGTATCTCTACCTGTTGAACAAGCGTGAGGAGAACGAGTTGACGCAGCGGATGACGGAAAGCAACGCACGTATCATCGACCCGGCGGCGGGAAGCAATGCCCCGGTGGCTCCGAAGTCGATGATGATCCTGTTGGCTTCCATCGTGCTGGGATGTGCGATACCGGCAGGTGTCTTGTGGCTGTTGGCGGTCAGCGACACGAAGGTGCGCTCGCGGAAGGATGTGGAGGGGGTACTCTCCGTGCCGTTCCTGGGCGAGATCCCGATGCGCGACAAGAAGGACAAGAGCGAGGTGGTGGTGCATGAGAACGGCCGCGACTCGGTTTCGGAGGCGTTCCGTATCGTGCGTACCAATATGGACTTCATGCGGGTGAAGGATAAGAAGATGCAGGTGGTGATGTTCACCTCGTTCAATCCGGGAGCCGGCAAGACGTTCGTCTCCATGAACCTGGCGATGAGTTTCGCCCTTACGCACAAGAAGGTCGTTTTGGTCGACCTCGATATCCGCAAGGGAACGCTCAGTTCGCATGTCCATGTATCGGACAAGGGTGTCACCAATTATCTGTCCGGTCGTATCGACAATGTCGATGAGATCATCCGGCAGAACGAGTTGTGCGACAAGCTGGATATCATCCATGCCGGTCCTGTTCCGCCTAACCCGGCTGAACTCTTGCTGGGGGACAGGTTGGAGACTTTGATCGCCGAGCTGCGTAAGCGGTATGATTATATCATCCTGGACAACGTACCGGCCGGTGTGGTTGCCGATGCAGTGATCGTCAACCGGGTGGCCGACCTGACGATCTATGTCGTCCGTGCGGGCAGAATGGACCGCCGTGCCCTTCCCGAAGTGGAGAAACTCTACCAGGAAGGCAAGCTGCGTAACATGAGCCTGATCCTGAACGGGACGGTTTACAAGCATGGCGCGTACGGCTACCGTTACGGGTATGGCTACGGTTATTCCTACGGCTATGGGTATGGTTACGGACAACATAAAAAATAAATAGAAAAGATGTTTTCCCTACTTTTTCCAAAGAAGAACGCGGTTCACACCGATTTGTTGAGGGGGACGGCAGATGT
This sequence comes from Parabacteroides sp. merdae-related_45_40, assembly GCF_001915675.1. NCBI lineage: Bacteria > Pseudomonadati > Bacteroidota > Bacteroidia > Bacteroidales > Tannerellaceae > Parabacteroides > Parabacteroides sp. merdae-related_45_40. The sequence goes on from NZ_MNQY01000044.1 coordinate 14,030, forward strand.
GCATTCACATCTGCTGCCCGGTGTGGATGACGGTGTGCAGAGCGCCGATGATATGCAGGCGGCTCTGAATGCGATGCAGGAGGCTGGTGTGGAACGTGTTTTCCTGACTCCTCATGTAATGGCGGACCTGCCTGACAACCGGCGCAGTTACTTGCAGGATCGTTTTGCTTGTATGAAACAGTTTGCCCCGGAAGGGATCGAGTTGAGGCTGGCGGCGGAGTATATGCTGGATGCCGGTTTCCGTTTGCAGATGGCGGACGGCCTCTTGACGTATGCGGACAGGCAAGTCCTGGTCGAGACTTCCTATCTCTCGCCTCCTCCCGACTATCTGAACTTGCTTTACGAACTGAGCTTGGAGGGCTACACGCCTGTCTTGGCTCACCCGGAACGGTATATGTATATGACGAAGGAGGATTATTTCCGGCTGAAGGACAAGGGGTACAAGTTCCAGCTGAACCTGTTCTCACTTGCCGGCGTGTATGGCGCCCGTCCTGCCAAATATGCCGCATACCTGATGAAGGAAGGCTTCTACGATTATGCCGGTTCCGACCTGCATCATCCCGACGATTACAAGAGAAACCTTGCTCGCCTGAAACTTTCGGGCAAAATGCTCGACGGTCTCAGAGAGGTGCTGGAGAATAACAAGGGACTATAGTTTTTATTTATCATGCCATAGATAAAACTGATGAGCTTTCTACATGCCTCTTGATAATTCTGCATACCTTTGCATTTAACAAATCTAAATAAACCAATAATTATGCTTAACACTATTCTTTGTAAGAGGACGGCATTACCTTTAGGGCTGCTTTCATTGGCTCTGGTTCTGCCTTCGTGTGGTTCCTCCGAATACAAGAAGTATGCGGACAATCAGGCAAAACAGGTTGCTTCCATCCTTCGTGAGAACGGATGCATGCAGTGTCACTCGGCTACGGCGGCGACTCCTTTCTACGGTAATCTTCCTCTGATCGGTCCGACTGTCAAGGCGGATATGCGGGAAGGTACGCGTTATCTGGATCTGACGGCGATGCTGGAGGCGCTCGACAATGGCAAACTCGTTTCCGAAGCCGACCTGGCCAAGGTGGAAGATGCCGCTCTCTCAGGTTCCATGCCTCCCGCCAAGTATTCGCACATGCCGATGCACTGGGGGACAAACCTCGATAGCGACGAAAAGGCGGTCTTGCTTTCCTGGGCGAAGGATGTCCGTAAGAAGAACTATTCGACACCTACCGTCGCCGAAGAATTTGCCAATGAGCCTGTGCAACCGTTGATGGCTTCCATCCCGACCGATTCGGCCAAGGTAGCGTTGGGGTTCGATCTTTATCATGACACCCGTCTTTCCGGCGATAACACGATCTCGTGTGCTACCTGCCACGGGTTGGCGACTGCCGGTGTGGACCGCAAACAATATTCCGAGGGGATAGACGGACAGTTCGGCGGCGTGAATGCTCCGACTGTGTATAACTCGGCTTTGAATATCCTGCAGTTTTGGGACGGACGTGCTGCCGACCTGAAGGAACAGGCTGCCGGGCCTCCTTTGAACCCGGTTGAAATGGGCAGCCACTCGTTTGACGAGATTTCGGCCAAGCTGGCGGAAGACAAGGAGTTGAGCAAACGTTTCCTCGAAGTGTATCCGGAAGGTTTCAACCAGTCTACGATTACCGATGCTATCGCCGAGTTTGAAAAGACGTTGCTCACGCCGAGCCGCTTCGACAAGTATCTGATGGGTGATAAGACGGCTCTGACTGCCGAGGAGGTCGCAGGCTACGAATTGTTTAAGGAGAATAAATGCGCTACTTGCCATACGGGGGTGAACCTGGGTGGACAGTCTTTCGAATACATGGGTATCAAGGATAATTATTTCGATTATCGCGGCACAGGGCTGACGGATGGTGACAACGGACGTTATTCCGTCACGAAGAACGAACAGGATCGCCATCGTTTCAAGACGCCGACTCTGCGTAACGTGATGCTTACCCCGCCGTATATGCACGACGGTTCGATCGCGACGGTCGAAGATGCCATCCGCATCATGCACCAGTTCCAGATCGGTAAGAACATCTCGGACGCGGATACCAAGAGCCTCGTGGCGTTCCTGAACACGCTCACCGGAGAATATAAGGGCGAGTTGTTACAATAAAATCGAACTGCTACAATAAAATCAAGAGCCTTGCGTTATTGTAAAGTAAAACGATAACGTGTATGCCCTTCCGCCTGGTACATATCATCCTTCTGTTGGTCGCTTTCGCGGGCACGGGGGATGTGTGGGGCCAGGAGGAAGGGCTTGCTTCTTATTACCACAACCGTTTCCACGGCCGTAAGGCCGCCAGCGGGCGGGTCCATGATGCGGATGAGCTGGTTGCTGCCCACCGCACATATCCTTTCGGCACTTTCCTGCGTGTCACCAACCTGTCCAATATGAAGCGGGTGATCGTCTGTGTCACCGATCGCGGTCCTTTCCGCAAAGGACGTATCATCGATGTCTCTGCCGGTGCGGCCGAACTTCTGGATTTTAAGAAGAAAGGTCTTGCCCGTGTCCGTATCGAGGTCGTTCCGGGCAAGATAGATCTTAGCCTCCTCGACCTTCTCTATCCTAAGATTCCTTTTTTGGAAGTGGATCATCTTCGGGTGAGGCCGCCTTACAGGATCGGAAAGAACAAATGATCTGATGATTTTTATCCTATATTTGTAGTCCGATACACAAAAACATGTAATGGCAAAGATATTATTAGTAGAAGATGAAATAAACATCGCCTCTTTCATCGAGCGGGGCTTGCAGGAGTTTGGTCATGAAGTCCGCGTGGCCAATGACGGGCAGGCCGGCTGGGAGTTGGTTCAGCAGGAGGATTTCCAATTGTTGATACTCGACATCATCATGCCGAAGATGAACGGTCTGCAACTCTGTAAACAGTATCGCCAGACGTATGGCTACCAGTCACCCGTTATCATGCTGACCGCCTTAGGGACGACGGACGATATCGTGAACGGACTGGATGCCGGTGCCGACGACTATCTGGTGAAACCTTTCAGTTTCCAGGAACTGGAAGCCCGTATCAAAGCCCTTTTACGGCGTACGGGGGCGGAACCTGCCGTACCGCTTCTGAGTTGTGGAGACCTGACACTCGATCCGTCCAGCCACCGGGCGATCCGTGGCAAAGTAGTGATCGACCTGACCGTAAAGGAGTACCGCCTGCTCGAATATCTGATTCGGAACCAGGGGACGGCACAGAGCCGGCTGACCTTGCTGAAAAATGTCTGGGACAAGAACTTCGATACGAATACGAATGTGGTGGATGTCTATGTCAATTACCTGCGTAGCAAGATCGACAAGGATTTCGACCGCAAACTGATCCGCACCGTAGTGGGAGTGGGCTATATGATGGAAGCATGAAGACCGGGAATAAGATTGCTCTTTTTTATACGGCTATCACGATCGGCATTATTTCGATGGTGACAGTCGTTTTCTATTTTGTGGCGACCGACTATATCAGCCGCCTCTACTATTCCTATCTGACGGAGAAGGCATACGCGACGGCACAGAAGCATTGGGAGAAGGATGAGTTGGACGAGGAAGATTATGCCCGTATCCAGCAGCATTATGAGGAGACGTTGCCTGTTGCAGCGGAAATCTTGCTGAACGCCGACAGCATCGCAGAGGCGCATAGCGTCTTGTCCCGTTACCTGACCGATGAGAAGATCGCTTCCCTGTATGCAGGCAATGTGGTTCGTTTCCATGAAGGGAAAGAATTAGGAGCGGCTGTCTACTATCCGGATAATGAGGGCAATTTTATCGTACTGGTTGTGTCGAGCAACCAGTACGGCGGGGATATCCAGCACCGGATCGGCTGGCTGTTGCTGGGGATGCTGGTGATCAGTGCCGTCCTGGTCTATTTCGTCGGCCGTTTGTATGCGACCCGCATGGTCGACCGTATCGATGCGGCTTACCAGAGTGAGAAGTCTTTTATCAGCAATGCATCTCATGAACTGAATAATCCGCTTACGGCCATCCAGGGAGAATGCGAGATCAGCTTGCTGAAGGAACGTACGTCGGCCGAATACCAGGCAGCATTGGGGCGTATCGCTTCCGAAACGAAACGCATCATCCTATTGATGAAGAACCTGCTTTTCCTCTCTCATGGGGATAAGGAGATCCTGAAGAATGCACGTGAGACGGTTTTGCTGGCCGACTTCCTGATGCAGTTCGTGGGTAACCGCGTTCGTTTTACAACCGACCATTTCGCTTTCGCTATCGAGGCGAATCCGCATCTGCTGAAGATCGCTATCGGCAACATTTTGAATAATGCATGTAAATATTCGGGAGAAGCGCCTGTCGAGATGCAGCTGAAAGGTTCTGTCCTGACCATTACGGACATGGGGATCGGTATTCCGGAGGAGGAGATCGCCCGTGTGTACCAGCCTTTCTATCGTGCCTCCAACACACGGGAGTTCGCCGGGCATGGTATCGGACTTAGTCTTTCCATGCGTATCCTAAGAAGCTACGGGGCGGAAATCACGATTACGTCCGAGGTCGGGAAGGGAACGACGGTGGAAATCGAATTCCCGTAAGTTTTAGATTGTTACGCTTGGACGGATGGAAAGAATGGCTATCTTTGTTTTATTAGATAACACAAACACAAAACAGAAAGGAGAGACTGTATGAATATTATGAATATGATGTGGTTTATGGGGATGTGCTTATTATCGACAGTTATTATAGGTGGCTTTTTATTCATCGGGATAATAAGCATAATGCAGCTGCGAATAAAAAAGGACAGTCTTCAAAGGAAGGCTGAACGATATACTTCATTATAAAAACTATATATGGGTAGAGGTCCGGTTAAGCACTCTTTAGCCGGACCTTTCCTTTTCTACTACCCACCTTTTCTTTTCAACATTTAGGCCGTTTTGATTGTTAGATATAAAAACAAATAATATGGCATACAAAATTGCATTCTTTGGAGCTAAACCGTACGATATAGCTTCATTCGACAAAGTAAATGAAAAGTACAATTACGACATTCGCTACTATAAAGGACATTTGAATCCGAACAATGTAGTCCTGACGCAAGATACGGACGCGGTCTGTATCTTTGTCAACGACACCGCCGATGCCGCTGTGATCGATGCGATGGTGGACAATGGTGTCAAACTGCTGGCCCTTCGTTGTGCCGGTTTTAATAATGTGGATCTGAAAGCGGCCAAAGGAAAGCTGCCGGTCGTTCGCGTACCGGCCTATTCGCCTTACGCCGTAGCCGAATATTCGCTTGCCCTGATGCTGTCGCTGAACCGTAAGATACACCGTGCCTACTGGCGTACGCGAGACGGTAATTTCTCGCTGAACGGCCTGATGGGGTTCGATATGCACGGCAAGACGATCGGTATTATCGGCACGGGAAAGATCGCCAGGATCCTGATCCGCCTGTTGAAAGGGTTCGGAATGCGCATTCTGGCTTATGACCTTTACCCGGACATGAAGTTTGCCGGAGAAGAAGGTATTTCTTATGTTTCGTTAGACGAACTGTATCGCGAGTCGGACATCATCTCCTTGCATTGTCCGCTGACCGACCAGACAAAATATATGATCGACAAAGACTCCATCGACAAGATGAAGGAAGGCGTAATGATCATCAATACAGGCCGGGGCCAACTGATCAACACCAACGACCTGATCGAAGGCCTGAAGGAAAAGAAGATCGCGGCGGCCGGTCTGGACGTGTACGAGGAGGAGGGCGAATACTTCTATGAAGACAAGTCTGATAAAATTATCGACGATGATGTATTGGCCCGTCTGCTTTCTTTTAATAATGTGATCGTTACTTCGCATCAGGCTTTTTTCACGAAAGAGGCCCTGCATAACATTGCAGAGACCACCCTTCAGAATATCGAAGACTTCCGCTGCCACCGTCCTTTGGTGAACGAAGTTATTCTGTAAAAAGACGATGTTTATATCGCTGATTTATTATATTTTTGTAGCCATTGTCCGGTGTGAGCCAGGCAATGGCTATTATTTTTATGGTAAACAGATATGGATATAGATAGTCGCACAGGTCTGGTGCTTGAAGGAGGAGGGATGCGTGCCATCTTCACCGTCGGAGTGCTGGACTGCTTTATGGACCATGACATTTGGTTCCCTTATACGATCGGTGTGTCTGCCGGGGCGAGCAACGGTATTTCGTATGCCTCCCGGCAGCGCGGGCGTTCCCGTTTCAGCAATATCGACCTGCTGGAAAAATATGATTATATCGGTTTCAGGCATTTCCTTCGGGGGCGGGGATATATCGACATGAAATACCTTTTTTATATTTATCCGGAAAAATATTATCCGCTCGACTACGAGACGTATTTCAAGTCGCCGAACCGCTTCGTCATGGTCACCAGCAATTGCCTGACGGGTAAAGCCGAATATTTCGAGGAGAAGCAGGATGCAGACCGCCTGGTCGATATCTGTTGTGCCTCCTGCACGCTTCCGGTGCTTTGTCCGGTGGCGTATGTCGACGGTGTCCCGATGGTCGACGGCGGTGTCTGCGATGCCATCCCGATCCGGCACGCCATCGACGACGGTTTCCGCAAGAACGTGATTATCCTGACCCGCAACAAAGGCTACCGTAAGGAAGAGAAGGACTTCTGGCTGCCCGGCTTCATCTACCGCCGGTATCCCGCTATCCGCAAGCAGTTGAAGCTGCGCTACCGCAACTATAACGAAGTGCTGGATTATATCGACGAGCTGGAAGCGAAAGGAGACGCGATCGTCATCCGTCCGCAAAAGAAAATGGAAGTCGGCCGCACCACCAACGACCGCAAGAAGCTGTCCGCCTTGTATGACGAAGGCTATGCCGTCGGCCGATCCATCGTCGAAAACAACCGGTTCGATTTCAAAACACCGGTGATTTGAAAACGAAACACCGGTGATTTGAATTCAAAACATATATGTTTTGGACATCGAGTGAAAATGAGGGCTTAAAATTCGGATTATTCGAGGAAATTGACTATATTTGTATATTAACACAACTAAAAGAGTAAGTGATGATGAATAATTATGCAAATTACCTGTATATAGCTATTCGCGCCGCCCTCGATGCAGGCAAAGCGATCATGGATATTTATACCGATCCGGAATCCGATTTCGGCATCGAACGTAAAGCCGATAACTCCCCGTTGACAAAAGCCGACAAGAAGGCCCATGCGATTATCTCGATGGCCCTGTCCGTGACGCCTTTCCCCGTGTTGAGCGAAGAAGGAAAAGAGACGCCTTTTGCCGAACGTTCAGGCTGGGACATGCTCTGGATCGTCGACCCGTTGGACGGGACGAAGGAGTTTATCAAGAAAAACGGCGAATTTACGGTTAATATCGCCCTTGTGAAGGAAGGGGTTCCGGTATTGGGCGTGATCTACGTGCCCGTGCGGAAAGAGCTGTATTTCGCGGCTGACTCGTTGGGAGCGTTCAAGCTGGCGGAGATAGACTACGGATACCAGCCTTCGATGGACGAGATAAAAACGAAAGCCATACGCCTGCCTATGCCGATGGGACACCAGGGAGTCGTGGTGGTCGCCTCGCGTTCGCACCAGACGGAAGAAACGACGGCCTTTATCGAGAACCTGCGCAAGCAGGGACAGCCGGTTACCCTGATCAGTAGCGGCAGCAGCTTGAAGATCTGCCTGGTGGCGGAAGGAACGGCCGATGTTTATCCCCGTTTCGCACCGACGATGGAGTGGGATACCGCCGCCGGACATGCGATTGCACGGGCGGCCGGATGCGAAGTTTATCATATCGATGGCAAAACACCTTTAAAGTACAATAAGGAAGACCTTCATAATCCGTGGTTCATCGTCAAACCGCTCTGACGGGCGGTTTGTTCCGTTTGCTGAAACTTTTGGTCTGTAAGCAAGATTATCCCTAAAATTGGTTATCGTAGTAAGATTAGATTTAATATTCTTATTACATTTGCAACCCTAACAGATAATTGACAATTGATAATTAATGGTCTCTGTTCTTAATTGTCGATTGTCAATTGTCAATTGTCAATTGAAAGGATGAACTTTGAAATAATATTTGTATTGCTGGCATTGGTCGGCATGATCGGGGCGTTGATATGGGATGGGCTGAGGCCCGGAATGGTGTTACTCACGGTTGTGGTGCTGTTCCTCTGTGTTGGAATATTGACGCCGAAAGAAATGCTCGAAGGTTTTAGCAATAAAGGGATGATAACCGTCGGAATGCTTTTTCTGGTAAGCGAGGGTATTCGCCAGAGCGGAGCATTGGGACAACTTATAAAGAAGTTGTTGCCGGAGGGGAAGACAACCGTTTTCAAGGCGCAGTTGCGTATGCTTCCGCCTGTCGCTTTTGTATCCGCTTTTCTTAACAACACGCCTGTTGTCGTTATTTTCGCTCCTATCATCAAGCGTTGGGCGGAGTCGGTCAAGCTGCCGGCGACGAAATTCCTGATTCCTCTTTCGTATGTGACCATTTTAGGCGGCATCTGTACCCTGATCGGGACATCGACCAACCTGGTCGTACATGGCATGATCCTCGATGCCGGATATGAAGGGTTTACGATGTTCGAGCTGGGAAGGGTGGGGATCTTTATCGCGCTGGCCGGCATCATTTACCTCTTCGTGTTCTCCAACAAGCTGCTGCCCGATTCCCGCACCGATCGCTACGAGGAAGAGGAGGAAGACGGCAACCCCGGTAACCTGCACCGGGTGGAAGCGGTGTTAGGCTCCCGTTTTCCGGGTATCAACAAGACATTGGGCGAGTTCAATTTTACCCGTCATTACGGTGCGATCGTGAAAGAGGTGAAGAGCGGGGGACAGCGGTTTACCCGCGATCTCGATAAGGTGACGTTGCACGAGGGCGATACGCTGGTTCTTTGGGCGGACGATACGTTCGTGCCGACATGGGGCGAATCCAGCGTCTTCCTTTTGCTTGCCAACGGCAAGGACGGTACGGAACCTGTTTCCCGCAAGAAACGCTGGCTGGCATTGGGCTTGCTGATCTTTATGATCGTAGGCGCCACGATAGGGGAGTTGCCTGTGGTGAAAGAGGCGTTCCCTGAAATACGGCTGGATATGTTTTTCTTTGTCTGCATTACGACCATCATCATGGCGTGGACCAAGATTTTCCCTCCGAAAAAGTATACCAAATATATATCCTGGGATATTCTGATTACGATTGCCTGTGCCTTTGCTATCAGCAAGGCGATGGAGAATTCCGGTTTCGCCGCTTTGATAGCCCGCCATATTATCGGTATGTCCAGCAGTATGGGACCGTATGCTTTACTGGCGATAGTCTTTATCATCACCAATATCTTTACGGAACTGATTACGAACAATGCGGCTGCGGCGCTCAGTTTCCCGATCGCCTTGTCGGTCGCTACGCAGCTCGGTGTGGACCCGACGCCGTTCTTCGTGGTGATCTGTATGGCGGCATCAGCCAGTTTCAGTACGCCGATCGGTTATCAGACCAATCTGATCGTGCAAGGTATCGGTAGTTATAAGTTCACGGACTTCGTGAAAATCGGTTTACCCCTTAACCTGATCACTTTTTTGATCTCGGTGTTCGTGATACCGATGATCTGGAAATTCTAAACAGGTGAAAGTTGAAAGGTGAAAGTTGAAAGTGATGGGGAAGAGTTTGACGGCAGAAAAGTCCTTTGGTTTTGCGATCCGTATCGTTAGACTATATAAGATATTATATGAAAGAAAAGAATTTGTTCTGTCAAAACAGATGTTGCGTAGTGGAACTGCCATTGGCGCTCTTTTGAAAGAAGCTGAGCATGCGCAGTCCAAAGCCGATTTTATAAGCAAAGTGAATATTGCTTTGAAGGAAGCAAATGAAACGGAATATTGGATTATGTTATTGAAAGAAACGGATTATTTATCTGAAAAAGAATACGAATCGATTATAGAAGACTGCCGTGAATTGATTAAACTGACGGTCAGTATTGTGAAAACAAGTAAACAAAATATGAATGGAACAAGTAAATAATAATAATATCGAAGAGAAACTTTCAACTCTCAACTCTCAACTTTCAACTAACATCTATCCTATTTTCGATAGGATGATGACAAGGGAGGATAAGGAGCGTTTGTTGAAGCAGCGCAGTGTGATGGTGTGGTTTACCGGGTTGAGCGGTTCCGGGAAGAGCACGGTGGCGATAGCGCTTGAGCGCGAGTTGCACAAGTGCGGTTTGCTGTGCCGCATCCTGGACGGCGACAATATCCGCAGCGGGATCAACAACAATCTCGGCTTTTCGGCTGAAGACCGGGTAGAGAATATCCGCCGTATCGCCGAAGTAAGCAAACTTTTTATCGATACGGGAGTTATCACGATAGCGGCTTTTATCAGCCCGAATAACGATTTGAGGGAAATGGCGGCATCTATTGTCGGGAAGGAGAACTTCCTGGAAATATATGTCAGCACTCCGATCGAAGAGTGCGAGCGGCGCGATGTCAAAGGGTTGTATGCGAAGGCACGCCGGGGCGAGATCAAGGATTTCACGGGCGTTTCCGCTCCTTTCGAAGCACCCGAACATCCTGACCTGACGTTAGACACTTCCGTGTTGAGCCTGGAGGAATCCGTAACCCGTTTGCTTGAACTGATATTGCCGAAGGTTTCCCTTGGCGGGAAACAATAGTTTCCCCGGCATGAAATTTTTGTTTCTGCAGCATGAAAACATAGTTTCATGGGCATGGAACTATATTAGAATAGAAAGGTAAGAATAATAACAACATTAAATAACATACAATGTCAGATTATAAATTAAGCCATTTACAGGAGTTGGAAGCAGAGTCTATCCATATCATCCGGGAGGTAGCTGCCGAGTTTGAGAATCCTGTGATGCTTTATTCTATCGGAAAAGACTCTTCCGTCATGGTTCGCCTGGCAGAAAAGGCTTTTTCTCCGGGAAAAGTTCCTTTCCCTTTGATGCACATCGATTCCAAATGGAAGTTCAAGGAGATGATTCAGTTCCGCGACGACTATGCGAAGAAATTCGGATGGAACCTGATCGTGGAATCCAATATGGAGGCATTCAATGCCGGTGTAGGGCCTTTCACGCACGGAAGCAAGGTGCATACGGACCTGATGAAGACGCAGGCGTTGTTGCATGCGCTCGATAAATATAAGTTCGATGCCGCTTTCGGAGGCGCTCGTCGCGATGAAGAGAAGAGCCGGGCGAAAGAACGTATCTATTCGTTCCGCGATAAGTTCCACCAGTGGGACCCGAAGAACCAGCGTCCGGAGTTGTGGGACATCTACAACGCCCGTGTCCATAAAGGGGAGAGCATCCGTGTGTTCCCGCTGTCCAACTGGACGGAGCTGGATATTTGGCAGTATATCCGCCTGGAGAATATTCCGATCGTACCGTTGTACTTTGCCAAGGAACGTCCGTGCGTAGAGATCGACGGCAACCTGATCATGGCGGACGACGACCGTCTGCCGGAGCAGTACCGCGATCAAATCAAGATGCGCATGGTGCGCTTCCGTACCTTAGGCTGCTGGCCGTTGACCGGGGCTGTGGAAAGCAATGCCGACACGATTGAAAAGATCGTCGAAGAGATGATGACGACGACCAAGAGCGAACGCACGACACGCGTGATCGACTTCGACCAGGATGCAAGTATGGAACAGAAAAAGAGAGAAGGATATTTTTAATTAGTTGAAAGTGGAGAGTTGAAAGTTGAAAGTGGCTTCGCGTCACTATTTTCAACTTTCACCTTTCATCTTTCATCTTTCACCTTAAAATATATGGCAACATTAAATATAAAAGAATACCTCGATAGAGATGAACAAAAGGATTTGCTTCGCTTTCTGACTGCCGGATCGGTGGATGATGGCAAATCGACGCTGATCGGTCGTTTGTTGTTTGACAGCAAAAAGTTATACGAAGACCAGCTGGATGCCCTCGAACGCGACAGCAAGCGCATGGGGAATGCCGGCGACCATATCGACTACGCTCTGTTGCTGGACGGCCTGAAAGCCGAACGCGAACAAGGGATCACCATCGATGTGGCTTACCGCTATTTCAGTACGAATAACCGTAAGTTCATCATTGCCGACACTCCGGGACACGAACAGTACACCCGCAATATGATCACCGGCGGTTCGACTGCCAACCTTGCCATCATCCTGGTGGATGCCCGCACGGGAGTGATTACGCAGACGCGCCGCCATACCTATCTGGTTTCGCTCTTAGGTATCAAGCATGTGGTGCTGGCGGTCAACAAGATGGACCTGGTTGATTTCGACAAGAATATTTTCGACAAGATCGTTTCCGATTATAAGGAGTTTGTCGCTCCGTTGAATATCCCGGATATCACCTGCATCCCGCTGTCCGCTCTGGATGGCGACAATGTGGTGGAGAAGAGCGACCGTACGCCTTGGTACGAAGGGCCGTCGTTGTTGGACTTCCTCGAAACGGTTCCGATCGACCAGGACCGCAACTTCGAGGATTTCCGCTATCCGGTGCAATATGTCCTGCGTCCGAACCTGGACTTCCGCGGTTTCTGCGGAAAAGTGGCCAGCGGCATCGTTCGTAAAGGCGATACGGTGATGGCTTTGCCTTCCGGGAAAACATCCAAAGTGAAAAGTATCGTGACATACGACGGAGAGCTGGATTATGCATTCCCTCCCCAGTGCGTCACCATCACGCTGGAAGACGAGATCGATGTTTCACGCGGTGAGATGCTCGTCCATCCGGATAACCTGCCGATTGCGGACCGTAACTTCGAGGCTATGCTGGTGTGGATGGACGAAGAACCGATGGACGCAAGCAAGCAGTTTTATATCAAGCATACGACCAATCTTACACGCGCCCGTGTGGACAGCATCCGTTATAAAGTGAATGTCAATACGATGGAACAGTTGTCGGTTGACAATGGAAAACTGACAACTGACGATTTGCCGATGAAGCTGAACGAGATCGCCCGTGTCGTCTTCACGACCGGAAAGGAACTGTTCTTCGATCCGTATCAGAAGAACAAACAGACAGGCGCCTTTATCCTGATCGACCCGATCACGAACAATACATCGGCTGTCGGTATGATTATCGACCGGGTAGATGCTCGCGACATGGTGACGGAAGACGCGTTGGCTGTACTGAATCTTCCGGAATTGGGTATCGGCCCCGAGCACTACGAAGCTATCCGTTCCGTTTGTAAAGAGCTCGAACGGCAAGGGGTTTCCGTCAAGTGTATAACAGAAAATAAATAAGGTATGGGATTACTGGAATTTGACAAACTACCGATCAATACTTTAGTGGGTGCTGACTGGAAAACGTTCAAGGCTGTGACAGCCAATAAAACGATCGACAAAGGATTTCGTAATAAATATTTCCTGACTAAATCCGTTTGCCGCCTGCTCAGCCTGTTGCAACCCTTCGAAGATGCGCGTTACCGTAAGATTGCGGACAAGCCGTTGGAGATGGACCCGGTGTTCATTCTCGGACATTGGCGTAGCGGGACGACATTCATGCACAATGTCTTCTCGTGTGACAAGCATTTCGGCTACAATACGACCTATCAGACCGTATTTCCGAACCTGATGCTTTGGGGACAGCCTTTCTTCAAGAAGAACATGGCGTTCTTGATGCCCGACAAGCGTCCGACCGATAATATGGAGTTGAAGGTGGATCTTCCCCAGGAAGAGGAATTTGCCTTGGCAAATATGATGCCTTACACGTATTATAATTTCTGGTTCTTCCCGAAGCATATGCTCGAATATTGCGACCGTTATCTGCTTTTCGACAATATCAGCGAACATGAGCGGGAAGTGTTTAAGGAAACGTTCCTCAAACTGATCAAGATTTCCCTCTGGAATACGAAAGGAAGTCAGTTCTTGAGCAAGAATCCGCCTCATACGGGACGTGTGAAGACCTTGGTGGAAATGTTCCCGAATGCTAAATTTATCTATCTGAAACGAAATCCGTATACGGTGTTCGAGAGCACGCGCAGCTTCTTTACCAATACGATCCAGCCACTCCGCTTGCAGGACATCTCCAACGAGCAGATCGAAAGCAATTTTATCGAAGTATACCGCCGTTTGTTCTATAAATATGAAGAACAAAAGCATCTGATACCCGAAGGAAACCTGGTAGAGGTGAAGTTTGAGGATTTCGAACAGGATGCTTTCGCCATGACAGAGGATATATACAAGAAATTAAACCTCCCCGGCTTTGAAGAGTCTAAAGCTGAAATCGAGAAATACCTCGGGAAAAAGAAGGGCTATAAGAAGAACCAATACAAGTATGACGACCGCACGGTACGGCTTGTGGAAGAAAATTGGGGAATGGCTCTCAAGGAGTGGGGATATTCTTTATAATTGACAATTGTCGGCTCTGCCGGCTTTGCCGACTTAGGGATTTTAGAAAAAACAGAATTTGAAATGAAACAGAAAGCAAAATTCCTCTTTCTCTTGGGAATTGTCAATTGTCAATTGTCAATTGTCAGTTCCCAAGAGCACGTAGTGCCGTTCAGTTTTGGAGATATGGATCATTGGGTCGTTCGCGAGATACATGAATCCGGCATTATTGGAGGAAATACGAAGCATCTTTACGAGCTGGGGCCGACAGATACGATCATCGGCAATACAGCCTATACGAACCGAGGCGGTTCGCCGTGGGCGAACTCCAACGTGATGGCGAAGGTGGCAGGTGTGGTGAAGACGAATACATCTGTCTTCCCTGAAAGACGGGATGACGGTTGGTGTGCACGTCTGGAGACACGCATGGAAAGTGTGAAGGTTTTCGGCTTGGTCGATATCGAAGTGGTAGCCGCCGGTTCTGTTTTTCTCGGAACGGTGCACGAACCGATCAAGGGGACCAAGAACCCGCAGGCCATGTTGAACAGCGGAGTGGCGTTTACCAAGAAGCCAAAGGCTTTGCGTTTTGACTATAAGGTGAAGCTGGCTCCGGAAAAGGACCGTATCCGCAGTACCGGCTTCAGCCGCAAGACGACCGTTGCCGGACAGGATTCGATCGCAGCCATTCTTTTGCTCCAGAAACGTTGGGAAGATAAAGATGGAAATATTTATTCCAAACGTGTCGGGACAATGGTGCAGCGTTATACGGAATCCAGCAACGGTTGGGTGAACGATGCGACCTACCCTATCTTGTACGGCGATATTACGAAGCATCCGGAGTATAAGCCTTATATGCGGATTCAGGTGGAAGAGCGTTATGCCTTGAACAGCCAGGGTAAAAGCGTCCCTATTCAGGAAGTGGGCTGGGCGGCGGAAGGTGAATTGCCGACTCATATCGTCCTGCAGTTTACTTCCAGCCACGGCGGAGCCTATATCGGCTCACCGGGCAATACGATGTGGATTGATAATGTAGAACTAATATATTAGTTGAAAGTTGAAAGGTGAAAGTTGAAAGTGATGAATTTTTCTTTTCAACTTTCACCTTTCAACTTTCACCTTTCAACTGAAAAAATGGTGGTAAAAGATAAAATAAAAGCACTTCGCGAAGCGCTGGAGCAACATAATTATAATTATTATGTGCTCTCGGCACCGACGATATCGGACCGTGAGTTCGATGAGATGATGAAGGAGTTACAGGTCCTTGAAGAGGCGCATCCCGAATATGCCGATCCTCATTCGCCGACCCAGCGGGTGGGGAGTGACCTTTCCAAAGAGTTTGAACAGGTAGTGCATAAATATCCGATGCTTTCGTTGGGCAATACCTATTCGGAAGATGAAGTGAAGGATTTTTACGAGCGCATAGCCCGTGACCTGAACGAGCCTTTCGAGATTGTTGCCGAGTTGAAATATGACGGAACTTCCATTTCCCTGACATACGAGGACGGACGTCTGGTCCGAGCCGTGACGCGTGGCGACGGGACACGTGGCGACGATGTGACGGCCAACGTGAAGACAATCCGTTCGGTCCCTTTGAAACTGATGGGCGACCGATACCCGGCAACATTTGAGATAAGGGGGGAGATCTTGCTTCCCTGGGCCGAGTTCGACCGCTTGAACAAGGAACGTGAAGAACAGGAGGAGCCTCTTTTTGCCAATCCGCGCAATGCTGCTTCGGGTACGCTGAAGCAACAGAACCCGGCTGTCGTGGCGGCTCGTAAGCTGGATGCCTATTTCTATTATTTGTTGGGAGAGGAGCTGCCGGCGGAAACGCATTTCGATAATTTGGAGGCGGCCCGTTCATGGGGGTTCAAGATCCCGAATGTGATCCGCGTATGCAACAGCTTGGAGGATATATACGATTATATCGCCTATTGGGATGTCGAACGCAAGAACCTGCCGGTTGCAACAGACGGGATCGTTTTGAAAGTGAATTCATTGCGCCAACAACGCAATTTGGGATTCACGGCCAAAAGCCCACGTTGGGCGATTGCCTACAAGTTCCAGGCCGAACGTGCCGTGACGCGCCTTAACTCCGTGTCTTTCCAGGTCGGGCGGACAGGAGCCGTCACTCCGGTTGCCAATCTGGAGCCGGTATTGCTGGCCGGAACGACCGTAAAGCGTGCTTCCCTTCACAATGCGGATATTATCGAAGGGCTCGACCTGCATTTGGGTGACAAGGTGTTCGTGGAGAAAGGCGGCGAGATCATCCCGAAGATTGTCGGTGTCGATGTCGAAGCCCGCGGTTTGCTGGTGGGCGATAAGGTCCGTTTCATCCGTTCCTGTCCCGAATGCGGGACACCGTTGATGCGTCCTGAAGGAGAAGCGGCTCACTATTGTCCGAACGAAGCCGGCTGTCCTCCCCAGATCAAGGGAAAGATCGAGCATTTCGTCACCCGGAGGGCCATGAACATCAATATGGGGCCGGAGACAGTCGAAGATTTGTACGAAGCCGGCTATATCAAGGACACGGCCGATCTCTATACGTTGGAAATAGCCGATCTGCTGCGCTTGGAACGTTGGGCTGACAAGAGCGCCCGTAACCTGATGGCGAGCCTCGAAGAATCCAAACAGGTTCCCTTCGAACGGGTACTTTATGGATTGGGGATTCGTTTTGTGGGTGAAACGGTGGCAAAACGCCTGGTATCCGCTTTCCATTCGATGGAGCAGTTGGAACAGGCTTCTTTCGAAGACTTGACTGCCGTGGACGAGATCGGTGAGCGGATCGCCCGAAGTATCATCGCTTACTTTGCCGACGAGCGTAACAGGACGTTGGTGAACCGTTTGAAGGAGTATGGGTTGCAGATGTCCGTGGCCGAAGAAAAGCTGGCCAACCGTTCCGAGAAGCTGAAAGGCTTGAGCATCGTTATCAGCGGGACATTCGCCAAGCATTCCCGTGACGAGTACAAGGCCATGATCGAGCAGCATGGCGGGAAGAACAGCGGCTCGGTGTCCGGTAAGACCGATTATATCCTGGCGGGAGATAATATGGGACCGGCCAAGCTCGAAAAGGCGGCCAAGTTGGGTGTGAAGATTATAAACGAAGACGAATTCTTAAATATGATAGCGGAATGAGACTGACGAATTATTTTATTAAAAAGAAAGTGCAGTCTTTAGCTTCCGGGGCTGCCGGCCGCAAGCATGAGTTTTGTGCGCTGGAAGACGCAGGCCATATCCTGGTCCTTTATCAGGCAAACGATCGCGAGCTTGTCGAGCCTTGTCTGGACGTCCTGCGTAAGAAGAACAAGAAGGTGCAGGCCTGTGTCTATGTAACCGGCGATCCGGAGGCAGATGCCTCGTGCATCCCGGTCCATGCCAAGAAGGATGTGAACGTCTGGCAGGTTCCTTCCGATGTCGTCCTGGAACGGTTCAAGACGGTCAAGGCAGATATCCTGATCGATCTTACGCGCCCCGATTGCTACCCGATGCAATATCTTATGCTACAGCATCCTTGCAGATTCAAGGTGGGAGTGAAGCATGCCGATATAGATTTGTATGATTTGTCCATATCGGTAACAGAGCGTGAAGATATCAAGCATTTATTCGAACATATATTATTTTATTTGCAGGCGATACGCTCAAAATGATATAAATTCCTTATTTTTGCAGCACCGTTGACAATTGACAATTATTATCATGGCAGACATAAATTTAAAAGGAATGGGTGTGGCGTTGATCACTCCCTTTAAAGAAGATGAAAGTGTAGACTATGAGGCGTTGGCCCGGCTCGTAGATTATCAGTTGCAGAATGGAACCGATTATCTGGTTGTGTTAGGTACCACCGCTGAAACCCCTACACTCACGGAAGAAGAAAAGAAGGATATAATCAATTTGGTCGTGACGAAGGTAAACGGACGCATTCCCATCGTGTTGGGGGTTGGCGGAAACTGTACGCGTTCGGTTGTCGAGAAGTTGAAAAACGATAATTTTGACGGTATAGATGCGATCCTGTCTGTCGTACCTTATTATAACAAACCATCCCAGGAAGGAATCTATCAGCATTATAAAGCGATTGCGGAGGCGACTACGTTACCGATAGTCCTGTATAACGTTCCGGGACGTACCGGTGTGAATATGACGGCCGAGACTACGCTGCGTATCGCCCGTGAGTTCAAGAACGTGATTGCAGTCAAGGAGGCTTCCGGCAATATCACCCAGATGGACGATATCATCAAGAACAAACCGGCGAACTTCAATGTGATTTCAGGAGACGACGGTATCACCTTCCCGCTTATTACGTTGGGAGCTGTCGGCGTGATTTCCGTAATCGGCAATGCTTTCCCGCGTGAGTTCAGCCGTATGGTGCGTCTGGCATTGGCTGGTGATTACGATAGCGCTCGCACGATCCACCATAGTTTTACGGAGCTGTTCAGTTTGCTGTTTATCGACGGTAATCCGGCGGGAGCGAAGAGCATGCTGAATGCGATGGGCTTTATTGAAAATAAATTACGCTTGCCTTTGGTTCCGACCCGTATCACCACATTCGAAAAGATTCGTGATGTATTACGTCAGTTGAGCATTAAATGTTAAGATTTTTCAGGCTTGTAGGGGTGGGGTTCTACTCCGCCCGATATCAGTAATCCCGCATCTACTTTTTCCGTTTGCGTCAGGATAATCGTACCGTCCTTGTCGGCAAGGAATACGCGGGGTATGGTGTTGTCGGCAAAGAGGGAGTAGACGTTCAGGTCCGGATCGGCGAAAAACTTCATATTGTACTGATGTTCCCGGAAATAGGCCGCTACCTGCTCTTCGGTTTCTCCACGTGCGATCAGAAGCACACAGACGGAGGGATCGTCTTTGTATGTATGATATAAAGTGGAAATATCCGGGAAGGCCTTCTGGCAGTCGGAACAGGTCGTACTGAAGAAAATAATCAGGGCAAATTTATTTTCCAAGTCTTTTTTCGATACCGTTCCATCCGGATTGGAAATGCTGAATTCGGGTAACGGGTCGCCTTCCTCCAAAGCAAAGCCACCCTCAGGCGGCAATTCCTCGTGGATGCAGGCGGTGAGAGATAACAGACTGATTATGTAAAACAATAAATATTTCATGGGGTAAAGATACGGGTTGTTCGCCATACTTTGTGACTTTTTGCATGGATATTTGCATATTATCCTGTATATTTGTACCGGAATTTCAGATATCAAAGAACAAAACAGCAAGAAATACACTTGGTCATACAATCTAAAAATATGGTGCGCGTGATGCGGTTTATACTGGTCGGTACGCTGAATGCGTTAATTACGGTCTTGATTGTCTGGCTGATGATGGACAAGCTTGGTTGTAACTATATCGCTACCAATATCACCGCTTATGTGATTGCGCAGATCAATAATTTCTTCTGGAGCAAATATTGGATATTTTCATCCCGCACCGGTAAGTTTCGCCGTGAGATTCCCCTTTTTCTGATCGCTTTCGGATGTGCTTATTGTTCCCAATTCCTCGCTTTGCTTATCATGGTGGAAATCTTTGACTTGAACGAATATCTCGCCCAGTTCTTAGGATTGTTTATCTATGGTGCAGTCAACTATATGATGAACAAAAAAATCACCTTCCAACTCACCCCTTAATTCTTAATTTTTAATTCCTCAGTGCGCCCGTTCACGAAACTCCGACGGTGTCACGCCCTCTTTCTTCTTGAAGAAGGTGGAGAACTGTCCGGCATTCTCGAATTTGAGACTGTAGGCTATTTCCGAGATATTCATGCTGCTGCTGGTAAGCAGTTCCTTTGCCTTCAGGAGTTTTTGCTGCAATTGATATTGGGCGGGCGATACGCCTGTATATTCTTTGAACATACGGCGGAACCAGGAGTAGCCGAGCCCCAGGCGGGAAGCTATTTCTTCCGGTGTCAGCGGGTTTTCCACCTGCTCTTTCATCAGGATGCGGGCTTCGTTGATCTTATCCACAACGTAGGTATTCGTGAAGGAGTTGTTTCTTCTTTTATAATAGACCGTACCCAATATATGAAGGACGATACTCGAAATCATCTCCTGGTAGCCCGTCTTTTCCTGAGAGGCGAATTTCAGTATGTCTTCATATAGTCCGACGATCGTCGCACTGAGCCCGATGTGCTGTAACGGTTCCTCGCGGGTAAAAAAGCGTTTTTCCACGCGCCGGTCGATGTGGACACCGCGGAAACCGACCCAGTATTCGTCCCAGCCTGTCTCGCTGTCGGGATAGTAGCTGTGCCATTCTCCCGGAAAAAGCAGGATCATCGTGCCGGCGTTTATCTTTTGCATCTTGCAGGATTGCGAAGAGAAGTAACCGCTTCCCTTCGTGATATAGACCAGTTGGTATTCGTTCAGGATTCGTCCGGTCTGTGGCTTGAAGTTATAATTGTCCGGATGCTTCGAAAGAGGATAGTTCCCTTTCGGGGGAATAAACTGGTAACCGACGGTCGTGACGACAATTCCCCACTCTTCGTCTATCGCACTTATCGTCAGGTATCTCAATTGATCGCTTAGTCGTTTCTCCATCTCCTCTGTCAGATTTGAAAGGTTTAAAATCATTTTCAAAAGCAAAGATAGTAATTTACCGTTTACTTTTGCAATCATAAAACAAACAACTTTGTTGTACCATGAAGAAATATAACTTTTTAGCCTTTGATATAGGAGCGACCAGTGGACGTGCCGTGTTAGGCACTTTGGTTGGTGACAAATTTGAAATGCAGGAACTTCACCGTTTCCCGAATGCGATCATGGAGTTGCATGGGAAATATTACTGGGACATATACCGGTTATATGATGCCTTGAAAGAAAGCCTTACGATTTGTGCACGCCGGAACCTGCTCCCGGACTCTATCGGGATCGATACTTGGGGGGTGGATTTCGGGTATCTGGCGGAAGACGGCACACTGTTGGGGCTACCGCGTGCGTATCGCGATCCTTATACGGACGGTGCGCCGGAAGAATATTTCCAGCGTGTTCCCCGGTCGGAAGTCTACCGGCTTACCGGTATACAGATCATGAATTTTAATAGTGTTTTCCAGTTATTCAGGGCTAAAAAGGAAGGTTTCGGGCCGTTGGAGGCTGCCGAAGAGATACTGTTTATGCCCGATCTGCTTTCTTACCTGTTGACGGGTAAAAAGGTTTGTGAATATACGGATGCTTCCACTTCCGGACTGTTGAATCCGGTGACGAAGGAATTTGAAGCGTCCTTGTTGGAAGCGGCAGGGGTAGCTCCGTCCATTATGCGTCCGGTAGTGATGCCGGGAACTTTTGTCGGGGAGCTGACCGATGCGCTTGCACGGGAAACGGGGATCGGCAAAGTGCCGGTCATAGCAGTTGCCGGCCACGACACGGCTTCGGCTGTCGCGGCTGTTCCGGCGGCGGACCGGGAGTTTGCCTATCTTAGCAGCGGCACATGGAGCCTTATGGGGATCGAAACGGAAGAACCGATTATCTCGGAAGAATCCTTCCTGCATAACTTTACGAACGAAGGCGGTATAGACGGGACGACCCGTTTCCTGAAAAATATTACCGGGATGTGGTTGCTCGAACAGTGTCGGAAAGAGTGGGAGAAGGCCGGGCGCGACTATTCCTATCCGGCGATAGTCAAGATGGCGGAACGGGCGACGCCTTTCCGTCGTTTTGTGAATCCTGACGATCCGCGTTTTGCCAATCCGCCGAGCATGACGGAGGCAATCAAGGCTTATTGCCGCGAGACGGAGCAGCCCGAACCGGTCGAGGACGACGAGTTTATCCGCTGTATTTTTGAAAGTCTGGCATTCCGGTATAAGGAGGTGCTGGCATTGTTATCCGAAATGGCTCCTTTCCCGATCCGCAAATTGCATGTGATCGGGGGAGGCTCGATGAATAATCTTCTCAATCAATTTACGGCAAATGTAATAAACATGCCGGTTGTGGCAGGGCCTTCGGAGGCGACGGCAATCGGCAACTGCATGGTGCAGGCGAGGGCGGCGGGATTGGTGGCCGACCGTTGGAAGATGCGCCGTTTGATCAACTCTTTCCTTTCGCCGGCTGTCTTTCTGCCGGAAGGTAGTGGAGAGTGGGAAGAGGCTTTTAGGAAATATAAATCTGTAACCTCAAAAAAATAAGACCATGACAAAAGAAAACATTATCAGACAAGCGTATGAGGCAGCTGTTGAACGCTATGCAGCTGTCGGTGTGGATGTAAGGGAGGCAATGGACAAATTGCAGAAGATATCTCTTTCGATGCATTGCTGGCAGGCGGACGATGTGAGTGGTTTCGAGAACCAGGGCGGTTCGCTGACGGGCGGAATTCAGGTGACAGGCAACTATCCGGGACGTGCCCGCACGATCGACGAAGTGCGTGCCGATGTCTTGAAAGCGGCTTCTCTGATCGCTGGTAAACATCGCTTGAACCTGCATGAAATATATGGCGACTTCCAGGGCAGGAAGGTCGACCGTGACGAAGTGGAACCTGCTCATTTTGAGAGCTGGATGCAGTGGGCGAAAGAGAACGGGATGAAGCTGGATTTCAACAGCACTTCTTTTTCGCATCCGAAGAGCGGCGACCTGACGTTGGCGAATCCCGACGATGCGATCCGCAATTTCTGGATCGAACATACGAAACGCTGCCGCTGGATCAGCGAGGAGATGGGCAAATACCAGGACGATCCCTGTATTATGAACCTGTGGATTCACGACGGCAGTAAAGAAGTTCCCGCCAGCCGTCTCAAATATCGTCAGATACTGGAACAGTCGCTCGACGAGATTTTTGCAACTGAATATAAGAACATGAAGGATTGTATCGAGGCAAAACTGTTCGGCATCGGTCTGGAAAGTTATACGGTCGGTTCCTATGATTTTTACTTGGGCTACGGTGCGAAGAAGAATAAGATTGTGACGCTCGACACGGGCCATTTCCATCTGACGGAAAGTATCGCCGACAAGGTTTCGGCCCTGCTTCTTTTTACACCGGAGATCATGTTGCACGTGAGCCGTCCGATTCGTTGGGACAGCGACCATGTGGTGATCTTGAGCGACGATCTGCTCGATCTGGCACGCGAAATCATCCGTTGCAAGGCATTGGACCGTGTGCATATCGGCTTGGACTACTTCGATGCAACGATCAACCGTATCGGGGCGTACGTGATCGGTTGCCGTGCAACGCAGAAGGCCTTTATGCAAGCCCTTCTCGAACCGTCGGCAACTTTGCAGCAGTACGAAGCCGAAGGTAAATATTTCCAGCGTTTAGCTCTGCAGGAGGAAATGAAGAGCCTTCCGTGGACAGCCGTTTGGGATATGTTCTGCCTGCAAAACGACGTCCCGGTAGGTGAGGATTATATCGCCGAGATAGAAAAATACGAAGCGGAAGTAACAAGTAAACGTTAACCTTAGGGGCGAACACACAGGTTCGCCCTCTAAAAATAACATATATGGAAATAATCATCGGATTGATCATAATCGCAATCGGTAGTTTCGGGCAGAGCAGTTCCTACGTTCCGATCAACAAAGTCAAGGATTGGAGTTGGGAAAGTTTTTGGTTGGTGCAAGGCATTTTTGCCTGGCTCGTCTTCCCATTCTTAGGAGCGCAGCTTGCCATTCCCAATGGGAGCAGCCTCTTGGAACTGTGGAGTGCCGGCGGAGCTGCGGGGGCCGTTATCTACGGAATCCTGTGGGGGATCGGCGGGTTGACCTTCGGGTTGAGCATGCGTTATTTGGGGGTTGCGCTCGGCCAGAGTATCGCGCTTGGAACGTGTGCCGGTTTCGGGACGCTTTTCCCGGCAGTTTTTGGCGGAACGGATTTGTTCCATGGCGATGGCCTGGTCTTGCTGATCGGTGTGTGTATCACGCTTGCCGGTATCGCCGTGATCGGGTATGCTGGAAGTCTTCGCGCCCATAATATGACCGAGGAGGAAAAGAAAGCGGCTGTAAAGGATTTCGCGTTGACGAAAGGTTTGCTTGTCGCTCTTTTGGCCGGTGTGATGAGTGCCTGCTTCAATCTGGGCCTGGAATCCGGCGCTCCGATCCTTGAGAAGGCGAAACAGTCCGGCGCAAGCGAATTGTTCGCACTGAATCCGGTCATCCTGTTGGTGACGATCGGGGGTTTTATCACGAACGCCTCTTATTGCCTTTTCCAGAATGTAAGGAACGAGACGGGGAGAGATTATTTCTCCGTATCAGGCGGTACTTTGCTGAATAATGTCTTATTTTGTGCGCTGGCAGGTGTTTTGTGGTATTCGCAATTCTTCGGGTTGGGAATGGGAAAGAGCTATTTTGCCGAATCTCCGGTGATGCTGGCCTTTTCATGGAGCATCTTGATGTCGCTGAATGTGATCTTCAGCAATGTGTGGGGCATTATCTTGAAAGAGTGGAAAGGGGTGAGCCGGCAGACGATCGTCGTTTTGGTTTGCGGCATGTGTCTCCTGATATTCTCACTTTTGCTGCCTAATTTGATTTAAGATAATGATCGGATTGGAAATGGATAGGCATGGGACGTTAGTTCGATAGGTATGGAACTTAATTTCCATAGGTATGAAATTAAGCTCCCGTGCTTGTCTGTTTTTGCCGGGTGAAGAACAATTTTGAGCTGGGGGCGTGTCCCTCATAAAAAAGATATATAAGTAAAATGAAAACAATCAGAAACAATGAAAAATTGATGGCCGAGATTGGCCGTATCGCTGAAGTGGCCGGCTATCTTTGGACAAAAGGATGGGCGGAACGTAACGGTGGTAACATTTCCGTAAACCTGACCGACTTGATGAACGATGTCGAAAAAGCACTTCCCGCACTGGGACCGGCTATTCCTTTACAAGAAGCGATGACCGCTCTTGCCGGACATATTTTCTATGTCACCGGTACAGGAAAGCGGATGCGTTATGTAGCACAGGAACCGTTGGCCAACGGTTCCCTGATCCGTATCGCCGGGGATGGAAAAAGTTATGATATTATTGCTGAACAATTGATTTTGCCTACTTCCGAGTTGCCTTCGCACTTGATGATGCATAATTATCTGCGTGGCCTGGGCCGTGATAACAGAGTCGTTTTGCATACGCACCCGACCGACCTGATCGGCATGACGCATTGTAAACCGTTCTTGGATTCGGATGTCATCACCCGTACGTTGTGGAGCATGATTCCCGAATGTCGTATCATTGTCCCGAAAGGAGTCGGTATTGTTCCCTATGAAATACCTGGGACACTGGATTTAGCACGTGCAACCATTAAACAATTGGAAAAGCACGATGTCGTATTCTGGGAAAAACATGGTATTTTGGCAGTCGGTGAAGACCTGATCGAATGTTTTGACGCAATCGACACGCTAAGCAAGTCCGCCCAAATCTATTTCAGCGCACGCATGGCAGGATACGAACCCGCCGGCATGACTGACAAGCAGTTGGATGATTTGGTTCCGGCCTTCGGTTTGTGATAGGTTACGATCGTAAATGATGATTTATAGGTGTGTTTATAGCAACGAGGTATAGCTTTGTTTGTCACTACACCGGTAAATCATCATTCATATAAATACCATATACCATGAAAACATTATTTATTCTTATATCTCTATTCTTTGCCGTATCATTGTCCGCCCGGCAGCGCGATAGTCGTGTACGCGAATATCTACCTCCCGCACGCATTGTCTGGCAACAGGAAAGCCAGTTGATACAGGGTGCAAACCATTTGCTTCTTTCTGGAAACGGACAATCCAATCTTGTGAATCATAACATCTGTAAGCTTTCGAGCACCGACCGGCAGCATCCTGCCATCCTTCTTGATTTTGGAAAAGAACTGCAAGGCGGCTTGCAAATAGTAACCGGCATGCCGGCTTCGCACGAACCAGTCGCCGTCCGGATCCGTTTGGGTGAGTCGGTAAGTGAAGCCATGTGCGATATAGATGGGGTGAACGGTGCTTCCAACGATCATGCCATGCGCGATTTTACTATTCGCCTACCCTGGTTGGGGGTTATGGAAGTGGGTAATTCTGGGTTTCGGTTTGCTCGGATTGATCTTTTGGACGATTCCGTCGAATTGCATATTAAAGAAATACGTGCCATTTCCGTTTTTCGGGACATCCCATATAAAGGCTCATTTCGTTGCAACGACGAACGGCTGAACCGGATTTGGCAGACTGGTGCTTATACGGTACATTTGAATATGCAGGAGTATATTTGGGACGGCATCAAACGTGACCGTTTGGTCTGGATTGGTGATTTGCATCCGGAAGTGATGACGGTCAACACTGTTTTCGGATATAACGAGGTGATACCGAAAAGCCTTGATTTTATCCGCGATGCAACGCCGTTGCCTGGCTGGATGAACGGGATGTGCAGTTACTCCATCTGGTGGTTGCTGATCCAGCGCGACTGGTATTACTATCAGGGGAACTTGGCTTACTTGAAGGAACAGAAAGACTATTTGACCGGTTTGCTCCGTCTTTTGATCTCCAAAGTCGGTGACGACGGCGTCGAGAAGCTCGACGGAGGAGGACGTTTCCTCGATTGGCCGTCCAGTGAAAATCCGGTTGCCATCGATGCCGGCTTGCAAGCCTTGATGCTACAGGCGATGAAAGCCGGAAACGAACTTTGTAAGGTGTTGGGCGAAGATGCGTTGGCGGCAAAATGCGAGGCTGTAGGAAACAGGATGACCAAGGCCGCTTCGAAGGTGATAAAACCTTTCCTGAAGTCAGGTGTTGCTCCGGATGCTCCTGGATCGAAACAGGCAGCTTCCCTGTTGGCGTTGGCCGGACTGATGAAGCCGGAAGAGGCCGATCGGAGATATCTCGCAGTTAATGGAGGGCATGGATTCTCTACTTTTTATGGTTATTATATGCTTCGAGCGATGGCTGCTGCCGGCAATTATCAAGGGGCGATCGACGTGATACGTCAATTCTGGGGTGCGATGCTCGATTTGGGTGCAACTACTTTTTGGGAAGATTTCAACTTAGACTGGTTGCCCGGCGCTTCTCGCATCGATGAATTGGTTCCGGTAGGCAAGAAAGATATTCATGGCGATTACGGGGCTTATTGTTATAAAGGTTTCCGCCATAGCCTTTGTCACGGTTGGGCTTCTGGTCCGACTTCCTGGCTGAGTGAATATGTGTTGGGTGTCCAGGTTGTGGAGCCGGGTTGCCGCGTTGTCCGGATCACACCGCATTTAGGTGACTTGGAGTGGGTGGAAGGAACGTTCCCGACTCCTTACGGTGTGATCACTATCCGTCACGAAAAAGGCGCTGACGGGAAAGTACGGAGTCGGATCGATGCTCCGTCCGAAGTAAAAGTTGTACGATAATCAAATCAGATAAAGATATGGTAAAAAAAAACACGCTGTTGATCTGCTCACTTGCCTTCTTCTCGCTGATGGGTTGCAAAGGTAAAAACGAGCTTACGGTTCCGGTGAACCTGCGAACAGAATACCTGCGCGAACCGATCGGTTTGGATACGAAAAGTCCCCGTTTCACTTGGGAATACAAAGGAAGTGAGAAGAACTTTTTGGCTTCCCGTTCGGAAATCCGTATCGGGACCTCGCCGGATAACCTGCAACCGTATACCGATAATATGACATTGGAACCGCATACCCGTTACTATTGGAATGTGACGGTATGGGATCAGGATGGAGACATTTGCGAGACTTCGGAAACGGCTACTTTCGAGACTGCCAAATTCAAGTCGTCCGACTGGTCGGGAAAATGGATAACCGACAGTCACGATAAGGAGTTCGAGCCGGCCCCCATGTTCCGCAAAGCTTTTACATTGGGAAAAGAGATTGAAGAAGCCCGCGTGTATGTGGCTGCCGCTGGTTATTACGATTTGTTTATCAACGGTAAGCGGGTAGGAGAGAACTATCTTGATCCGGGCTATACGCATTTCGACAAACGTATCCTATATGTGACACATGATGTAACCTCTCTTTTAAAACCGGGTGGCAACGCTATCGCTACCGTTTTGGGTAACGGCTGGCACAATGTACAATCCAAAGCTGTCTGGAATTTCGAGACTGCCCGTTGGCGTAACCGTCCCCGGATGCTCTGTGAATTGCGCCTACGCTATACCGATGGTACGACTGAAGTCATCGCCACCGATGAAAGTTGGCGTACCGCGACCGGTCCCTATACCTATAACAACATCTACAGCGGTGACAAATACGATGCCACGTTGGAAGAAAATGGTTGGAACGCGGAAGGGTTCGATGACAGCAAGTGGGATCCGGTACAAGTTACGGAAGCTCCGGCTCCCTTATTGGCCGCCCAGCAGATGCCGGGTATCCGGATTACGGAAGAATTGCAGCCTGTCTCGATGAAGAAGTTCAGCGATAAACTTTATGTATTTTCATTCGAAAAGAATTTTGCCGGTCTGTCCCGATTAAAGGTGAAAGGTGCTCCCGGTACGCGGATCACTTTGAAGCATGGAGAGTTGCTGAAAACAGACGGTCGTCTGGAACAGGGAAATATAGATGTCTATTATCATCCTGTGAAACCGGGAGAGGTTTTCCAGATGGATGTGTTCACACTGAAAGGAACAGGTGAAGAGGAAATCTTTATGCCTTCATTCGCCTATCATGGTTTCCAGCATGTGGAAGTTGAAAGTTCGGCTCCCGTAGTCCTGACAAAAGAGAGTCTGACCGGACTGTTCATGCACACAGCGGTAGAGCCCGTAGGCTCCTTCTCCTGCTCCGATCCGTTGTTGAACAAGATATGGAAGGCGACAATGGAAGCCTATCGTAGCAACCTGCACAGTATTCCGACCGATTGCCCGCAGCGTGAAAAGAACGGCTGGACGGCCGATGCACATGTAGCAATCGACCTCGGCCTGTTAGGTTTCGACGCCATCACCTTGTATGAGAAATGGATGAACGACTTCATTGATAACCAGCGCGAAGCCGGTGAGATCTCCGGTATTATCCCCTCCAGCGGCTGGGGATATGGTGAATGGCCCGGCCCGGTATGGGATGCCGCCATGTTTATCATCCCAAATGCTTTGTATAATTATTATGGTGAGACACGCAGTATCGAGAACCTGTATCCTACGATGTTGCGCTATTTGGATTATTTGAAAGCAAAAGAGAAGGACGGTGGTTACCTGACCTTCGGTTTAGGAGATTGGGTGTACTGGAAGTCTACGACCAATAACACTTATACCTCTACCGCTTATTATTATTTGGATTACACCTTGATGGCCCGTTTCGCCGGACTGTTGGGTAAAGATGCCGCCCCTTATCGGCAGAGAGCCGACGAGTTGAAGGCCTTGGTCAACCGTAAGTTCTTCAATCCCGAAACGGGGGTCTATGCTGAAGGAACCCAGACGGCACAGGCGATTGCCCTCTATTTAGGAATCGTACCGGAAGGTAAGGAGCAGTTGGTCGCCGATAAACTTTGCGAGGTCGTGCGTGCCAACAACCATTTCCTCGATTTCGGCCTGCTCGGAAGCAAGTCTGTTCCGGCCATGCTGACCCGCTACGGCTATGTCGAGGATGCTATGAAGATGATTACGAAGACGGAAGCTCCCTCTTGGGGCTATTGGGTGGAAACGATGGGATATACGACGTTGCCTGAAACCTGGACGTTAAGTCCTGAGTTCCGCGACGCCTCCCTGAATCATGTCTTTATGGGAGATGTCTCTGCTTGGATGATGAATCAGCTTGCTGGTATCAACTACGATGCTGTTGAACCAGGTTTCCGCCATATTCTGATTACGCCTCATTTCGTGGAAAGAGTGAATTGGGCGAAAGGTGAGTATCATTCTGTACGGGGCTTGATTTCGAGCGAATGGAAACGGGAGGGAGGCAAAGTTACTCTTACCGTGACGATCCCGTCCGGCTGTACGGCGGATATCCGTGTCGGCGATAAGACGGAAACAGTCGGGTCTGGTACACATGTGAAAACTTATTAAACGAGAATACCATGAAACATTATTTTCTGTTGTTACTGTTAATCGGATGTATCGCTTCCGGCCATGCTGAATCCGGCTGGAAAGCCCATTGGATCAATACGGAACGTTGTCAGAGCGAGACGAACACCTGGTTGGCTTTCCGTAAAACCGTCCATATAGACAAGGTTCCGCAAACTCTTACCGCTCGCATCGCTGCCGATAGCAAATATTGGTTGTGGATAAACGGTCGCCTGGTCGTCTTTGAAGGCGGGCTTAAACGGGGACCTTCTCCGTATGACACCTACTACGATCCGGTAGAGATAGCTCCTTATTTGCAAAATGGCGAGAATACGATTGCTGTGCTGGTCTGGCATTTCGGTAAAAGCGGATTCAGTCATGTGAACAGTGGTCTGGCTGCCTTGCTGTTTGAAGCTGTCGCTCCTGGTGTCGAGATCGTTTCCGACAAGAGCTGGCAATGCACCGTATATGATGCCTATCAGGATACTGAGGCGCCCTATCCGAATTATCGTTTGCCGGAAAGCAATATCCGTTTCGATGCCAGGATGGAAATGTCCGGCTGGAATCAGCCCGGCTACACAGGCAAGATGCCGAATGCCGAAATTATTTCGTCTGTCGGGGTCGCCCCTTTAGGTAAATTGGTCGAGCGTCCGGTACCCCTATGGAAAGACTATGGCTTGAAACCGTATGTCAGTGTCCGCCGGTCGTCTGCCGGCGATACGCTTTATTGTCGCCTGCCTTATAACAGCCAAGTGACTCCTTATCTGAAAGTGGAAGCTCCTGCCGGCAAGGTGATCCATATCCGGACGGACAACTATGAGGGCGGTTCTCAATACAACGTCCGCGCTGAATATGTCACGCGCGACGGCGTGCAGGAATATGAGAGTTTAGGCTGGATGAACGGTCACGAGATGCAATATATCCTGCCGGAAGGCGTGAAGGTGCTGGATGTGAAATTCCGGGAGACCGGTTACGATACCGAATTTACAGGTTCTTTCAGTTGCAATGATCCGTTCATGAACGAACTTTGGAAACGTTCGGCCCGCACCTTATATATAACGATGCGCGATAGTTATATGGACTGTCCGGACCGCGAACGGGCGCAATGGTGGGGTGACGAGGTGAACGAATTGGGCGAGGCTTTCTATGCCCTTTCTCCCTCTAGCCATAAACTGGCGCTGAAAGGCATCTACGAACTGATGAACTGGCAACGCGAAGACGGTGTGATTTTCGCTCCGGCCCCGGCTGGTAACTGGCGGAAAGAGTTGCCATTGCAAATGTTGGCTTCGGTAGGTTGGTACGGTTTCTATACCCAGTATTATTATAGTGGCGACAGTAGCTTTGTCGCCGGTATTTATGACCGAATGCACCACTATCTGCACGAAGTATGGCAAGTAGATAAGAGCGGCCTGGTTATCGAGCGTGACGGCGATTGGAGCTGGGGTGACTGGGGAGAAAACATCGATATGGGCGTGTTGGTAAATTGCTGGTATTATTTGGCCTTGAAAGCAGAGAAAGCTTTTGCCCTCCAACTTGGAAAAACAGCCGATGCCGATGAGATCGGCCGTATGATGTACAGTATAGGGAAATGCTTCGACACAAAGTTTTGGACAGGATCAGCATATCGCTCTCCCGGCTATAAGGGAGAAACGGACGACCGTGCACAGGCGATGGCTGTCGTTTCCGGTTTAGCTTCCGCTGATAAATATCCTGCTCTGGTAAAAGTCCTGAAGAAGGAATGCCATGCCAGTCCCTATATGGAAAAGTATGTGCTCGAAGCCTTGTTCCAAATGAATGAACCGGCCTTTGCTTTAGAGAGGATGAAGCAACGCTATGCGAAAATGATGGATTATCCTGAATATACGACCTTGTTCGAAGGATGGGGAATCGGTCCGGACGGTTTCGGAGGTGGTACGATCAACCATGCATGGAGTGGTGGCCCTCTTACGTTGCTGAGTCAGAAAGTGTGCGGTATAGAACCTACCTCTCCAGGTTTTCGTTCCTTCAAGGTTTGTCCCCAAATGGGCACTTTGACCGAAGCCTCTGCTACAGTAGATACGCATTTCGGCAAGATAGAGGTGTCGCTGAAACGCAAAGGTAAAAAGATACAGGCCACCCTTTCCGTTCCCGAAGGAACGACTGCCGAAGTCATCTGGCCCGATGGCTCCCGCAAGAATTTCGATCCGGGGCGTCATCAGGCGAAACATGTAGGCCTTAAAGGAAAAAAATAGTACTTTTGTATCATTCTTTCTATTACTCCTCTGCGGGTAAGCCGTGGTAATTTATAAAAACATCTCCCTCTTCGAGAGGAGCGTGGGGCATGTGATCTTCGTTTATCGCCTGGCAGCATTTTTGAAGATTGCATGCCTTTTTTGTGTCCTGCTCAAAAAGGGAAATACTGTCAGGCTACTGCAATCGGTAAGTTAACGGGACTGTGTATTGTACGCGGACGGCTTTCCCACCTTTCATCTTTCCCGGAGTCCATTTGGGCATCGACTTGACAACCCGTAAGGATTCTTCGTCCAATGAGGGATATAAAGCCTGTGTCACTTTGGCGTTTGTAATACTTCCGTCTTTTTCGATAACGAATGTGACGACTACTTTTCCCTGTTTTCCCTGTTGCTGGGCTTCTGCCGGATATTTTATGCTTTTAGCAAGAAACTGCAATAATGCATTTTGCCCACCCGGAAATTCCGGCATGATATCACATGTGTCATAAATCTTGTCTTTTTCCGGTGGAAGCGGATTAGCTGCTTCCATTTTGGAAACAGTAGTGGTGGCGAGAGCAGTCGGCTGTTGGATAACCTCTGCTACCTTTTCATTCAAAACACGTGCCATTGCATCGATATTATTGAGCAATAGCAAGCCTGCGGCCATTGGAACCAGTGCCAGGTATTTCACTTTTCTGGCGTTGTTCGTCCTTTTTTTGTTTAACATAGTAATTCTCTTTTTAAGTGGTAAGACACTGAAATTGTTATATAAATTTGCAATAGCCGTATTGGGATGTTTTACTCCGATCAGATGGTACTGGTATTCTTTTTTGTCGAATCCGGCAAGCATGACCTGTTCATCTGCGATAAATTCATGATTTATACTGATCTCTTTCTTTAGCCACCAGGCAAACGGGTTTAGCCAGCAGGCGATACAGATGATTTCACCAGCCATCATGTCGATCGAATGCCATTGGCGGACGTGTGTTTGTTCATGGATCAAAATGTCATCAAGCCTTTCCCGTTGATGCGGATCGGATGAAATGAAAATCCAGCCGAAAAAGGAGTAGGAGGCTTCCGCTTCCGGAAGGATACAGACTTCAGTGCCGTTCAAAGTAATTTTCCTGCATTTCCGGTGTAAGCGGCAAACAGTGAACAGCTCTGCCAGACATCTGGATAGCAACAGGCCGGCTCCTGCCAGCCAGATAACTTGCATAACCTTGAGCCCGGTTTCTTTCCAGTCGGAGGCGGCTATTTCATTGCTTGCTGTCAGGACTGTTTCTTTAGGTAGCAACCCTGAATAGTAGCCGACTATACCTGCTACGCTTGTCTGGGTGGATAACCAGCCGCTTAAATCCGGTAAAGGGTAAAGGAACGCGATCAGGTAAATCGACAATAACACCCCTCTGCGTAACCTGAAGAACGTATCGTCACGGAATAATAGGCGATAACAGATATATAAAAATGCCAACGCCAGATTTACCTTTAGAAAATAGATTAGTATCGGAGTTATCATATTGATATCTTTATAATTGATTATTCTTCCTTTTCGATCTGATCCATCAAGTCCTGCAAATCGCTTTTGAATAATTTACGATCGCGGACAAAGAAGGAAACCATTTCTTTATAAGAACCGGTGAAATAATTTTGTACGACATTCGACATGAAAGTACGCTTGTATTCCGCTTCTTTCACACGTGGAGAAAAGAGTGTGATCGTTCCGAATTTCTTCGGGGTGACGTACTTCTTTTTTTCAAGGTTCCGGACCACCGATGCCACGCTGGTGTAGGGCGGTTTCGGATCGGGCATTTCGTTCAGTATGTCACGGATGAAACATGATCCTAATTTCCAGATATACAACATTACGCTTTCTTCTTGTGCAGTCAGTCTTTCCATTGTCTTGTTGTTTTTTTGAATTTCAGATTACTATCTTTTCGCAAATCTACTTTATTTTAGTAGATAAGGGTACGTGTCTTATGGTAATAATTGTTAATGAGGAAAAAAGGGCTTCTTGCTTCCGGTGTTGTGGAGGATTTCATTTTCATGCCTGTGTGTTTTGATTTGGACTAACGGATCTTTAGGAAAAAGTACGATAAGAAGAAGGGAGGCGATAAGCCCTGTTCTTGTTTTTCGCTTTTTATTATGTATCTTTGCCCGACAGAATCAAAGAAAAATACTTACCGGATGATAGACTTCAATATGATACCATCTCCCTGTTATGTGATGGAAGAAGAGTTGCTCCGCCGTAATTTGTCACTGATCAAGAGCGTGAAGGAGAGGGCGGGAGTTAATGTAATCCTGGCTTTTAAGGCGTTTGCGATGTGGAAAGCATTTCCGATCGTGCGTGAATATATTCCGTATTCGACAGCAAGTTCGAAGTTTGAGGCCAGGCTGGCTTTTGAAGAGATGGGTAGCCGGGCACATACCTATTCGCCGGCATATACGGAAGCGGATTTCCCGGAGATTTTAAGATACAGTAGTCATGTGACGTTCAATTCGCTTACGCAATTCGAACGTTTCTATCCGATGGTGCAGGCGGACGGAAACCGGGTATCGTGCGGTCTGCGCATCAATCCTGAATATTCGGATGTCGAAACGGATTTGTATAATCCTTGCGCTCCGGGCTCCCGGATGGGAGTGGTTAGCGACCTTTTGGATGGTCTGTTGCCCGACGGTGTCGAGGGCTTGCATTTTCATACGCTTTGCGAATCGAGTTCGTATGATCTGGAAAAGACGTTGGGAGAAGTAGAAAAGCGTTTCGGCCGTTTCCTGCCGCATATCAAATGGTTGAATATGGGAGGCGGGCATCTGATGACACGAAAAGACTATGATACGGAACATCTGATCGGGCTGTTGCAGGCGTTCAAGGCCAAATATCCGAACCTCGAAATCATCATGGAGCCGGGAAGCGCATTTGCGTGGCAAACCGGATTTCTGCTGACGACGGTGGTGGATATCGTGGAGAATCATGGTATCAAGACCGCGATCATAGATGCCTCTTTCACTTGCCATATGCCGGATTGTCTGGAGATGCCCTATAAACCGGTGATTCGCGGGGCTATAGAGCCGGAAGAAGGAAAGCCTGTTTATCGTATCGGAGGAAACAGCTGTCTGAGTGGTGACTATATGGGCGATTGGTTTTTCGAGCAACCCTTGAAAGTGGGTGATAAATTGATATTCGAAGATATGATCCATTATACCATTGTCAAAACGACCATGTTCAACGGAATCCCGCATCCATCCTTGGCTTTGTGGAGCAAGGAGGACCGGCTCGTGATGTACAAGGAGTTCGGCTACGAAGATTACAAGGGAAGAATGGACTGAATCAATTGACAATTAATAAAGAAGAGGAATGTCTGGATTGTAAATCAGGTTGTGCAAATAAAATTGTCGATTGTCAATTGTCAATTGTCAATTATTTAGTAATTTAGCGCACTCATTCAGAAAAGAAATAATTAAGCAATAATTAAGGTATGGGTATTTTTAGCTTTTTCAGTAAGGAAAAAAAGGAAACTCTGGACAAGGGGTTATCTAAGACAAAAGAAAATGTATTTTCTAAGATTACCAGAGCCATTGCCGGTAAAAGCAAGGTGGACGACGAAGTGCTGGACAATCTGGAAGAAGTACTGATTACTTCCGATGTCGGAGTAGATACTACACTGAAAATCATATCCCGTATCGAAGACCGCGTAGCCAGAGACAAATATGTGACGACCAGTGAGCTGACAGCGATCCTGCGTGAAGAGATCGCTTCCCTGCTTACAGAAAATCATACGGAAGACCTGGAGTCGTTTACGGTTCCGGAAGACAAGAAGCCGTATGTCATCATGGTCGTAGGCGTGAACGGGGTAGGCAAGACGACCACGATCGGCAAACTGGCTTATCAGTTCAAGAAGGCCGGTAAAAATGTGTATTTGGGAGCAGCCGATACGTTCCGCGCCGCAGCTGTAGAGCAATTGGTGATTTGGAGCGAACGGGTAGGAGTGCCTATCGTGAAGCAGAAGATGGGTTCCGACCCTGCTTCGGTGGCATTTGACACGTTGAGTTCGGCAAAGGCGAACGGGGCGGATGTGGTGATTATCGATACCGCCGGTCGCCTGCATAACAAGATCAATCTGATGAACGAGCTGACCAAGATCAAGAATGTGATGAAGAAAGTGGTTCCCGATGCACCGCACGAAGTCTTGTTGGTATTGGACGGTTCTACCGGACAAAACGCATTTGAACAAGCCAAGCAGTTTACGGCTGCAACCGAGGTGAATGCTTTGGCGGTTACCAAATTGGACGGAACGGCCAAAGGTGGCGTCGTGATCGGTATTTCGGATCATTTCCGTATCCCTGTCAAGTACATCGGCTTGGGAGAAGGAATGGAGGATCTCCAGGTTTTCAATAGAAAAGAATTTGTAAACTCCCTTTTCGGAGAATAAAGGGAGTTGTACCATAATATATGAGGAAAAATAAGGTAGATATTATAACGCTGGGATGTTCAAAGAACCTGGTGGATTCGGAGCAGCTTATGCGCCAGTTCGTGGCGAACGGGTATACCGTCGAACATGACCCCCATAAGATTAATGGTGAAATCGTTGTTGTGAATACCTGCGGTTTTATCGGAGATGCTCAGGAAGAGTCGATTAATATGATACTCGATCTGGGAGAGGCCAAGAAGAAAGGGAAGATCGGTAAATTGTTTGTCATGGGATGTCTTTCCGAACGGTTCTTAAAAGACTTGGAGAATGAGTTGCCGGAAGTTGACCGTTTCTATGGAAAGTTCAATTGGAAAGAACTGTTGAACGATTTGGGTAAATCCTACCACCGGGAATTGGCTGCCGACCGCGTCTTGACGACTCCCCGGCATTACGCCTACCTGAAGATCGCCGAAGGGTGTGACCGTACCTGTTCGTATTGTGCCATTCCGATCAGTACGGGGCGTTACCAGTCCATACCGATGGAAGAGATCGAGAAAGAGGTTCGCCTGCTGGTGAAACAGGGTGTGAAAGAATTTCAGGTGATCGCCCAGGATTTGACTTATTACGGTTTGGATTTGTATAAACGCCATGCGTTGCCGGAACTGGTGGAACGCATCTCCGATATTCCGGGAGTGGAATGGATCCGCTTGCATTATGGTTATCCGTCCCATTTCCCTTATGATCTGCTCAGGGTGATGAGCGAACGCGATAACGTTTGCAAATACATGGATATCGCCCTTCAGCATATCAGTGACCCGATGTTGAAGAAAATGCGTCGTAACATCACGAAAGAAGAAACATATGCCTTGATACGCCGGATGCGGGAAGAAGTACCCGGCATCCATTTGCGTACGACCTTGATGGTTGGCCATCCAGGGGAAACCGAGCAGGATTTTGAAGAACTGGTCGAATTCGTAAAAGAAGCCCGTTTCGAACGTATGGGCGCCTTTGCTTACAGTCATGAGGAAGGGACCTATTCGTTTAAACATTATACCGATGATGTCGATCCGGAAGTCAAACAAGACCGTTTGGATTATCTGATGCGTATACAGGAAGGCATTTCGGCCGAAGTGAACGGTTCCAAGATCGGAAAGGTATTCAAGGTGATGATCGATCGGGAAGAAGAAGATTTCTATGTCGGCCGTACGGAATTCGACTCGCCGGAGGTCGACCCGGAAATACTTGTTTCTAAAGAGAAGCTGTTGATTCCCGGAATGTTTTATAACGTGCGGATTGACGATGCGCAAGCTTTCGACCTGTATGGAAGCGTACTTTAATTTGACATAAAAACTGCAAAGATGTTTGTCGGTTTACGAAAAAATAACTAATATAGCTGCATAATCTATTAATGGACGCGGATATGAAAAATAAGGAACTGGTTACTGAACTTGCCGCCCGTATGGGTTGGACTGCGCAGGAAGTTACTGAAACGCTTTCTGTCCTGAGTTCCGTCGTCAGTTCGCGTCTGGTAGATAACGACACCATATATTTGCAGGGCTTCGGTCAGTTTGAGGTGAAAAAAAAAGCGGAACGGATCTCTGTCAATCCTTCAAACGGAAAACGGTATTTAGTCCCCCCAAAACTTGTCCCGGTGTTCAAACCCGGAACGACCGTCAAGAATAAACTTAAAGAATTAGGCGACCATGAATAACCGGCTGGCGATACAGGATCTGGCCGGTCTGTTGGCCGAATATACAGGTAAGGACAAGAATAGTTCCGAGCGCTTTTTGAGAGAATTCATAGCGGTCGTGTCGGAAGGTGTCTATACGGATAAACTGGTAAAGGTCAAGGGGCTCGGTACTTTTAAGATCATTCCGGTGGAGAAGCGTGAAAGCATTCATGTGAATACGGGTGAACGTTTTGTAATCCCGGAACATTACAAGTTTTCCTTCCTGCCGGACAAGGAACTGCGGGAGCTTGTTAATAAACCGTTCTCTTTTTTTGAAACGACCGAACTGCGGGAGAATGTCGATTTTACCGATATGGATGTCGTGTTGGACGAACCGGACATAAAAGAGACGGAAGACGAATCGATTGAGGAGATGATACCGGAAGAGAAACATCTTCCCGAAGAAGAACCTGTTGTCTTTTCAGAAGAAGAACCTGCCGGGCAGCCCGAAGATGAAGGGATGGATACCCTTGAACCGGTTGTGGACGAACGTTCAGATAGTTCCGGACCTGACAGTCCGAGCGAAGAGGTAGAAACTGGTCCGGATGCGGAAAGAAAGAAGCCCCGCACGAAGCGGATTGCCGTTGTTTCTATGTTTGTATTCCTTCTTATGCTATTCAATATCGGGCTTTACCTGAATCGCACGTACTTTTTCGAAAAGGAAAAAGAGCCCTTGAGGATTGATACGGTCTTTCCCAAAGGAGAGACTGTTGCGACCGAAGCCGTTCCGGATACGACAATCGTTTTTGCCAATGAAGATTCCTCCCAGACTGTGGGTGAAACAACGGTGGAAAATCCGGAAGTTGAACCCGAAGCCGTTTCGCCTAAAGTCATTGCCCGTGTCAAGATCGAGCCGGGAAGCCGCCTGACGCTGATCTCGTTGAAATATTACGGAAGCAAATTGTTCTGGGTATATCTGTATGAATATAACAGAGCTGTCATAACGGACCCGAATAACGTGCCTATCGGCACTGTGATCGAGGTGCCTGCACCGGAAATGTACGGCATCGACCGTCGTGATCGTTCTTCCATTGAAAAAGCCGCTGCCCGCCAGACTGAGATACTGAGTGGCAAACTGTAATAAAAACTCTCTCTTTTAAGTAAAATAAAACAAAATAGTTCTGTGCAGGTTAGTATTATTTAACTGCGAAAGTGCAGAATACGAATTTAACATTTCTAATTTTGTGCATCTTAAAAAAAGCAAGTAAAAAATAGTAACAATATAATTGAAAAAAATCTATGAGTCAGACAGTAGACATTCGTGAGTTGAACGAGCGAATTGAAAGTAAAAGTTCGTTTGTGAACATGATTACGATGGGTATGGACCAGGTAATTGTTGGACAGAAACATTTGGTTGAATCATTATTGATCGGTCTGCTTTCAGATGGCCATATCCTGCTGGAAGGTGTGCCGGGATTGGCAAAGACATTGGCCATTAAGACACTGGCATCATTGATCGATGCGAAGTATAGCCGTATCCAGTTCACGCCGGACTTACTGCCGGCTGACGTGATCGGTACGATGATTTATAGTCAGAAAAGCGAAGAATTCCAAGTCAAACAAGGTCCAGTCTTCGCTAATTTTGTATTGGCGGATGAAATCAACCGTGCTCCGGCAAAGGTGCAGAGTGCCCTTCTGGAAGCAATGCAGGAACGCCAGGTGACAATCAGCGAAAATACATACAGGTTACCGTCTCCTTTCTTGGTAATGGCGACCCAGAACCCGATCGAGCAGGAAGGAACCTATCCGCTGCCTGAAGCACAGGTAGACCGTTTCATGCTGAAGGTCATCATCAACTATCCGAAGAAAGAAGAAGAAAAGTTGATTATCCGTCAGAATATCTCCGGAGTGAAGCCGGACATCAAACCGATCCTGACGAAGGAAGAGATCCTCGAAGCCCGTAAGGTTGTCCGTGAGGTTTATCTGGACGAAAAGATCGAACGCTATATCGTAGACATTGTGTTTGCTACCCGCTTCCCGCAGGAACATGGTTTGGCAAACCTGGCTAACATGATCTCCTTCGGAGCCTCTCCGCGTGCGTCCATCAGTTTGGCGCTGGCTGCCCGTGCGTATGCCTTTATCAAACGCAGAGGATATGTGATCCCCGAAGATATCCGTGCCGTATGCCACGACGTGATGCGTCACCGTATCGGTTTGAGCTACGAAGCGGAAGCCAATAACCTGACCTCCGAAGAGGTGATCAGCGAAATCCTGAACAAAGTCGAAGTCCCTTAAATAGTTGAAAGTTGAAAGTTGAGAGTTGAAAGTTGCGTAAGCAGCCCGTTTTTAGCTCTCCTTATTAACTCTCAACTTTCAACTCTCAACTTTCAACTGAATAATATGGAAACAAGTGAACTATTAAAGAAGGTTCGACGGATTGAGATAAAGACGCGCGGCTTGTCACGCAATATTTTTGCTGGGCAATACCATTCGGCGTTCAAAGGGCGCGGTATGGCGTTCAGCGAAGTGCGCGAGTATCAATACGGAGACGATATCCGTGATATTGACTGGAACGTGACCGCACGTTACGTCCGCCCATACGTGAAGGTGTTCGAAGAAGAACGGGAGCTGACGGTGATGTTGCTGATCGACGTGTCGGGCAGCAGGGACTTCGGTTCCGTGAATGTAATGAAGAAAGAAGTCATTACGGAGATCGCGGCGACACTGGCTTTCTCGGCTATCCAGAACAACGACAAGATCGGTGTGGTGTTCTTCTCCGACAAGATAGAGAAATTCATTCCTCCTCAGAAAGGGAAGAAGCACATCTTGTATGTCATTCGCGAACTGATCGACTTCCAGCCGGATAAAAAACAGACCAACATTGCACAGGCATTGAAATATCTGACTAATGCGATTAAGAAGCGCTGTACGGCTTTCCTGATCTCCGACTTTATCGACAAAGACGGTTTCAAGGAGGCCTTGACCATCGCCAACCGCAAGCATGACGTGGTGGCCATACAGGTGTATGACCGCCGCGAGACGGAACTTCCGGCTGTTGGGCTGATAAAGATCAAGGATGCGGAAACCGGACAGGAGCGCTGGATAGACAGCTCGTCCGCCCGTGTACGGGCCGCCTACAAGGAATGGTGGGACCGCCGACAGGCTGCCATGAGCGATTCATTCAAGAAATGTCGTGTCGATTCGGTCTCCATCCGTACGGAAGATGATTATGTGAAAGCATTGATTGCTCTTTTTGACGACCACTTGCCGGTGGAACATTCCTGTCCGGCGGGAAAGCATATGCGCAGCAGACGCTCGTTGACGTTCGTGTCGACTCTGCCGCCATACTGATCGGAGAGCAGACTGTTTTACATTTGACGGTAACGGCAGACAAAGATAAGGCCGTCCAGCTTGTCATCCCGCGTGACACGTTGATG
Source organism: Parabacteroides sp. merdae-related_45_40 (assembly GCF_001915675.1). Classification (NCBI taxonomy): domain Bacteria; kingdom Pseudomonadati; phylum Bacteroidota; class Bacteroidia; order Bacteroidales; family Tannerellaceae; genus Parabacteroides; species Parabacteroides sp. merdae-related_45_40. The sequence continues at coordinate 55,910 of NZ_MNQY01000044.1, forward strand.
GCAGGAGTGGAGGTGCTGGAAATTCCGAAAGCGGACTCCACCTTGATTGAAAACGACCGCCTGCTGATCGAGCAGGACTTGCTGGTGACCTCTTTCGACTCTTCTCTATATTTGTTGCCCCCGTTTATGGTGATCGACGGGGCGGATACCGTTTACTCCAACCAAGTGGCCTTGAAGGTGTCGACGGTTCCTGTCAATGCCGACAAACCGGAGGAGTTTTACGATATTAAAAACGTCTGGAAGCCGCCTTTTGTATTGGCCGATTACTATCCCTGGATATTCGGTGTGTTGCTGACTCTGTTCCTGATCTGTGTGGTTGCCTATGTGATCAAACGTATGCGTAACCGTCAGTCCATCCTGCCGTTCAAGAAGCCGGAACCAAAACTTCCGCCTCACGAACAGGCGATCAAGGAACTTGACGAGATCAAGCAGCAGAAGCTCTGGCAACAGGGGCGTAGCAAGGAGTATTATACATTAATTACGGATACGTTGCGTCGTTATATTGTGGATCGTTTCGGTATCAATGCTATGGAAATGACTTCCGGTGAGATACTTGATATCATCCGTAAGCAGCAGGAGGCGACTTCTGTCTATGAAAGCCTGAAGCAGATCATGCAACTGGCCGATTTCGTGAAGTTCGCGAAGATGAATCCGCTACCCGATGAAAACGACTTGAGTTTGATGAACGCTTATCTGTTCATTAACCAGACGAAGGTGGAAGAGATTCCCGTTCCCGGAGAAGGTGAAAAGGCTGAAGGTGAAGTAAAGTCTGTAGAAAAGAATGATTCAAATATAAGTAAAGAATAAGATGATATTTGCAAATCCTACATATCTGTATTTGTTATTGTTGCTGATCCCGATGATCGGATGGTACGTCTACAAACTGAGCAAGAATCAGGCGAGTTTGCAGGTGTCGTCTACGGAAGGTTTCGATGCTCCGGGAGTAAGCTCCTGGAAAGTCTGGCTCAGGCATGTCCCTTTCATTTTGCGTATGGCGGCGGTAGCTGTCCTCGTCGTGATATTGGCGCGTCCGCAGTCGACCAACAGTTGGCAGAACTCTTCGACGGAAGGTATCGACATCGTGCTGGCAATGGATATCTCGACCAGTATGATGGCGCAGGACTTGAAACCGAACCGTCTGGAAGCATCCAAAGATGTGGCGTCCGCTTTCATCAACGGCCGTCCGAACGATAATATCGGTTTGGTCGTGTTTGCGGCGGAGAGTTTCACGCAATGCCCGTTGACAACCGACCATACGGTCTTGCTGAACCTCTTCAAGGATGTCCAGCCGGGTATAATCCAGGATGGGACGGCGATCGGTCTGGGGTTGGCGAATGCTGTCAGCCGTATCAAGGATAGCCAGGCCAAGTCGAAAGTGATTATCTTGTTGACGGATGGTGTGAACAACCAGGGCGAGATCGCTCCGGTGACGGCTGCCGAGATAGCCAAGACGTTCGGGGTCCGTGTCTATACGATTGGTGTCGGAACGCAGGGCAAGGCTCCGTATCCGTTCCAGACAGCCTTCGGTGTCCAGTATATGGATGTCGATGTGGAGATCGACGAGCCGACCCTGAAGCAGATTGCCGCTACGACCGGCGGACAGTATTTCCGTGCGACGGATAATGCCAGCCTGAAGGAGATCTATTCGGAAATCGATAAGATGGAGAAGACGAAGATCAGCGTGCAGGAATACAGTAAAAAGCAGGAAGAGTACAAGAATTGGGCGATCCTGCTGTTCTCGCTGTTGCTGGTCGAGATATTATTGAGAAATACATTGTTAAGAAATATACCGTAAATATAAAAGGCTTATGTTTCGTTTTGCACATCCGGACTTTTTATACTTGCTCTTCTTGCTTCCCGTACTGGTTGCATTCTATGTGTATGCAATCGTCTTGAAAAAGAAGGCAATCAAGAAATATGGTAATCCCGAATTGTTGGCAGAGTTGATGCCGGAGGTTTCTCCCAAGCGTCAGCATCTGAAGTTTTGGCTGTTGTTCGGAGCCATCACGATGGTTATCATAGTTATGGCCGGACCGCAGTTCGGCTCCAAACTGGAGACAGTGAAGCGTCAGGGAGTGGAGATCATGGTTTGTCTGGACGTATCCAATTCGATGTTGGCAGAAGATGTCTCGCCGGATCGCCTGTCCAAGGCCAAGCAGATGTTGTCCAAGCTGACTGACGGCTTTTCTAATGATAAGGTCGGACTGATCGTTTTCGCAGGAGATGCTTTCACGCAGCTTCCTATCACTTCCGATTATGTCTCGGCCAAGATGTTCCTTTCATCCATCAACCCGTCGATGGTGTCGACACAAGGTACGGCTATCGGCGCAGCTATCAACCTGGCGATGCGTTCCTTTACACCGAGCGAGACATCGGACAAGGCGATTATCCTGATCACCGATGGCGAGAACCACGAAGACGATGCCGTGAAAGCCGCTGCCGCAGCAGCAGAAAAAGGCATTCATGTAAACATTGTCGGCATGGGTGATCCGAAAGGTTCTCCGATCCCGGTGGACGGTAGCAACAACTACATGAAGGATAAGGATGGGAATGTGGTGATCACGAAACTAAATGAAGAGATGTGCCAGGAGATTGCGGCTGCCGGCCATGGGACGTATGTCCGTGCCGACAACACCAATTCAGCGCTTCGTGCACTTCAAAAAGAGATCGATAAAATGAATAAATCGGAACTGGACAGCAAAGTCTATTCGGAATATGACGAACGTTTCCAGACGTTTGCCTGGATCGCATTGATTCTGCTTTTAGTGGATTTCATGACGCTGGACCGCAAGAACCGTGTATTCAAAAAAGTAAAATTATTCTCTTAAAATGCTATGGATAAGATGAAACGTATGCGAAAATCGATTATATGGATGGCGGCATTCATGTTCTGCTGCGGGGCTGTGTTTGCCCAGAAGGCGGAACGTAAGAATGTGCGGGAGGGGAATAAACTTTATGAGACGGAAAAGTTTACCGAGGCGGAAATCGCCTACCGGAAAAGTTTGGAAGTGAACCCGCGTTCGTCCGAAGGAACTTATAACTTGGGGAACGCTTTGTATAAGCAGAAGAAATTCCCTGAAGCTGCTGAGCAGTACCAGTTGCTAGCCGGACAGGGGGAGAAGATGATCGAAACGCCCGAAGGTAAAGCCCGCTTGGCTGAGATTTACCATAATGTCGGAAATATTGGCATGCAGAGTAAAGAGTATGCCAAAAGTGTCGAAGCTTACAAACAGTCTTTGCGCCTGAATCCGAAAGATGATGAAACACGTTATAATTTGGCTTTGGCACAAAAGTTGTTGCACGATCAGCAGAATCAGCAGAATGAAGATCAAAATCAGGATCAGAACGAGGACAAGAAGGAAGATCAGGATAAACAGGATCAACAGCAGCAGAACCAAGATCAGCAACAACAGCAGGATGATAAGAAGCAGGATAAGACACAGGAACAACAGCCGCAGCAGCAGGAACAGATGAGCAAGGATAACGCTCAACAGATGTTGGATGCCTTCCTGCAGGATGAAAAAGACACTCAGGAGAAGGTGAAGAAAGCGCAGGCTCAACAGCAACAGCGTCGTCGCACGGATAAGGAGTGGTAAACGGAAATTGAAAATTAAGAATTAAAAATTAAAAATTAAAAATAAGGATTGAGGAATGAGGAAATTAGTTTTCTTATTTGTTCTCTTTGCAACTTTCGGAGTGGTAGCCAGAGCGGCGGATGTGACGTTCAAGGCTTCTGCTCCGGAAGCTGTTGTTATGGGAGAAACTTTCAGATTGTCGTACACGGTGAATGCGGAAGGTAAGGATATACGTGTACCGGAAATACCGGACTTTGAGGTATTGATAGGTCCGTCTACTTCCACAAATATGAGTACCCAGATCATTAACGGTAAAATGACAACCGAAACGTCATTGACGTTCACCTATATTCTCCAACCGAAGAAAGAGGGTACTTTCAATATCGCACCGGCAACAATCAAGGTCAAAGGCGCCAATTACACATCTAACGCATTGGTGATAAAAGTGCTTCCTCCCGATAAGGCGGAAGAGGCAACCAAAGGCGGTTCGACCGGTACCGGTATCAGTAAGGACGATGCTTTTCTGACAATCGATGTTTCTAAACGGAATGTATATGAACAGGAAGGTATTTTGGTTACGTTTAAATTGTATGTAAGAAAAGATATCGGAGGGATCGACCAGCCTAAGTTCCCCGAATTTACAGGTTTCCTTGCCCAAGAGGTAGAACTGCCGCAAAATAAGCAGCTGGTAATGGAGAACTATAAGGGAAAGAACTACGGGACTGCCATTATAAAACAGACGGTGCTGTACCCTCAGCGTTCAGGGAAGATTACGATCCCTTCCGGGAAATTGGATATTGTTTTGCGTGTGCCCGGACCGGCCAGACAGAGAACCAGCGTATTCGATGATTTCTTCGGTTCGTCGTCTTATATAGATGTAAAGAAAGAATTGACAACGCCCCCTGTAACGATCGATGTCAAGCCGTTGCCGTCGGGTAAACCGGCGTCATTCTCCGGTGCGGTAGGCAATTTCACAATGACCTCCAGCATCAGTTCCAATAATGTAAAGACAGATGATGCCGTTACCGTGAAGGTGAAGATTTCCGGTAATGGAAACATCAAGCTGGTAAAGAATCCGGAAGTCGCTTTCCCGAACGATTTCGACGTTTATGATCCGAAGGTGGAAGTGGACATCAAGACTACCGCGGCAGGAACTTCCGGTACGAAGACGATCGAATATATGGCCATCCCGCGTTACGCAGGCGATTTTGAAATTCCGGCTATCGCATTCTCTTATTTCGATACGAAGACCGGTTCCTATAAGACGATTACCTCCGAACCATACAAACTTCACGTAGAGCAGGGCAAGGGGGGTGGAACATCTTCTCCTGTCGTTTCTAACTTCAGCAACAAGGAAAGTGTTAAATATCTGGGTAAGGATATCCGTTACCTGAAAGTGAACGGCATTCATTTCGTTCCGAATAATGAACTGTTCTTCGGTTCATTCATGTACTATATGTGCTATCTGATTCCGGCAATCCTGTTCATTGTTTTCTTCTTCATCTACCGCAAGCAGGTGAAGGAAAATTCCAACTTGGCATTGGTCCGTACGAAGAAAGCCAATAAGATGGCGGTAAGACGTCTGAAAAATGCCGGCAAGCTGATGAAGGAAAACAAGAAAGAAGAATTCTATGACGAAGTGCTTCGTGCCTTGTGGGGCTACTTAAGCGACAAGTTGAGTATACCTCAGGCCAACCTGACAAAGGATAATGTCGAAACGGAACTGGCAAAGTATGGTGTGGATGACGCTTTGATTAAAGAATTTATGGATATCCTGAACACTTGCGAGTTTGCCCGCTATGCTCCGGCACAGGCTTCGGATGCAATGGATAAGCTATATGAACAGACAGTGGATGCCATTGGTAAAATGGAAAATACAATTAAAAAGTAACGCGATGAAGATGAATATAAATATGAAAAAGATCGTATTCTTTCTGCTGGTTCAATTCGTTACCTTAGGGGCATTTGCTCAAGAGGCGACGATTAAAGAGGCGGAAGTTGCCTATACGAAAGAAGACTATGGCAAGGCTATCGAACTCTACGAAGGGCTTCTGAAAACGCATGGCGAATCGGCTGAGATTTACTATAACTTAGGGAATGCCTATTATAAGGAGAACAAGATTGCCCCGGCCATCCTGAATTACGAGCGGGCTTTGCTGTTGGATCCGGGAGACGGGGATATCCGTTTCAATTTGCAGCTGGCACGTCAGAAGTCTGTAGACAAGATCGAGCCGGTGGGCGATTTCTTCCTGCACCGTTGGTTCGACAAGGTTCAGAACATGGGGGCTGCCGATTCGTGGGCGCAAATCGGTATTGTTTGTTTTATCCTTTTTATCGGCTGTCTGATCCTGTTCTTCTTCTCCAAGTGGATTCATTTGAAGAAGATCGGGTTTTATCTGGGGCTGGTATTCTTGGTGTTGGTCATCTTTGCCAATATCTTTGCCGGCAACCAGAAGGACGAGCTGATAAACCGGAAGAGCGCGATCGTGTTTGCTCCGACAGTGACAGTGAAAAGTTCTCCCGATGCAAGCGGAACCGACTTGTTTATTCTGCATGAAGGAACGAAGGTCTCTATCAAGAGCAAGTTGGGAGACTGGAATGAAATAGAAATGGAAGATGGAAATGTAGGATGGATGCCCAGCAAAGACATGGAAATCATTTAGGATTTGTGATTTATAACTTATGATTTATCATTGACGCATAAATTATAAATCACAAATCACAAATCTCCTTTTTCAATGGTTGAGAAAATACTAATTTACGAACGCGACGCGTTCTTTGCGCTTAACGGCAGCGACTCTGCTTTTCTGGATCGTTTTATGTGGATTTTCACAGGAAAGGCAGTTTGGCTGCCGTTAGCCTTTCTGATCCTGTTGGTTCTGATCTATAAAAAGAACTGGCGCGAGTCATTATTGATCCTGCTGGCGATCGTATTGGTCGTTACGCTGTGCGACCAGTTTGCCTCTCACGTCTGTAAGCCTGTCTTCACCCGTTTCCGCCCGACTCACCATCCTGATTTTATGGATCAGGTGAAAACTGTTTTCGGATACCGGGGAGGACTTTACGGATTTATTTCCAGCCATGCTGCGAACGCTTTCGGTTTCGCGACTCTTATGGCATTGATCATGCGGGATAAGTTGTTCGGCTGGACAATCTTTTTCTGGGCGGTTCTTACTGCTTATACACGAGTTTATCTCGGGGTTCACTTCATTTCGGATATCGTGCCGGGTGCCATTTCGGGTGTGTTCTTCGGTTATCTGGTCTACAGGCTCTATTCTTTCAGCCGTTCGAAGTTGCTTCCTGTGCAGGTGAATAATGAGGAACCACTGTACTCGAAGAAACGTATCCGTCTCATCGTCTATGCAATATATGTGACGATCCTGATTATTATCGTTTTTAATGTACCGCTTGCGGCTTGTTTGCAAAAATGATACATGTCGTAAAGCATATTTATTTATATGGAATAATTTTGTTGCTGTAATTTATAATGACTAAGTTAGTGGCATGAAATTAAACAAAGTAATTAACCTTCAAAATAAGGAAGCCATGACAAAAACTATTACATTTAATGAACTTCGCAGACTGAAAGACAGCCTGCCTGACGGAAGTACTCACCGTATTGCTGATGAACTGGGAATCTCTGTTGAAACAGTTCGCAACTATTTCGGCGGGCATAATTTTAAAGATGGCAAAAGTTGTGGAATACATATTGAACCGGGACCAGACGGAGGCTTGGTAGTGTTGGACGATACCACAATATTCGAGCGTGCTTTGCAGATACTTGCTGAAAACGAGGAAGTGTCGGAAGCACAGCAAGCGTAAAGAAATTCATTTTACAAAGAAATCCCATAGCTGAATCTGAAAAGACGCTGTGGGATTTTTTTTTCTCAACATTTAGTGATTTCCGATTGTTTAATTTATAAAAACACACGAGTATGGAAGATAAATTAGTAACGTTAGCGATTCACACGTTTGAGAAAGCTCAGATTCTCAAAACGATGCTTGAAACAGAGGGGATTGAAGTTTACATACACAATGTGAACCAAATCCAACCGGTAGTTTCGGCTGGTGTACGTGTGCGAATTAAAGAAAGCGATCTGCCTCATGCCTTGCGTATCATCGAAGACAGTAAATGGCTTAGCGAGGATGCCGAACAAGAGGAAAAAGCCGGTCATCAGGAAAAGAAGATATTGATACCGATAGACTTTTCCGACTATTCTATCAAAGCGTGTGAATTGGGAATCAACTATGCCCATAAAGTCGGAGCCGAAGTGATGATCATGCACGCTTATTTCAGCCCTTATTTCCCGTCTGCTATTCCGATGGGCGACACGTTGGCTTATCAGGTGAACGAGGAAGAGACGGCGCAGAATGTCCTGAAGCGTGTCCAGATCGATATGGAAAACATCTGTACATTGATCAACCGCAAGATACATTCTGGTGAACTTCCTAAAGTGAAATACAATTATGTGCTCCGCGAAGGTTTGCCGGAAGAAGAGATCATTGCCTATAGCAAGGAATATCATCCGTCATTGATCGTGATGGGGACTCGTGGAAAGAGCCAGAAAGATATGGACCTGATCGGCAGTGTCACGGGTGAAGTGATCGAGGTGAATAAGGTTCCTGTCCTGGCCATTCCCGAAAATGTGCCTTTTGAAGATTTGAGCGAAGCTAAAAATATAGCTTTTGCCACTTCCTTCAATCAACGCGACTTGGTGGCATTCGATGAGTTTATGGAAATCATCAAACCGTACAATGCCCACATTCATTTGTTCAATATCTCGACAAGTAAGAACGAATGGAATGAAATACGGCTGACCGGAGTCAACGAGTATTTCAAGAAGCAGTATCCGCAAGCACATATCACCCATACGGTGCTGGCCGACGGCGACCTGTTGCTGGCAATCGAAAAGTTTGTGCGGGACGAACATATCGACGTGATAGCGCTCAGTACCTATCGCCGGAATATCCTGGCACGTATGTTCAATCCTTCGATCGCCCGTAAGATGCTGTTCCATACCGACACGCCGTTGCTGGTGATGCATGCATAGGTCATGGTGAAACAGTCGGTGTTTACTACTAAACGGTAGATGACACGGGACACCCGGATAAACGTAGATTTTAGGGATCTACGTTTATCCGGGTAATCTATATAAAAGTTTTGCAAAACAACTGTCATACTATCATAATTGAATTTATATGCTTGTAAAACAGTAGGTTATTTTATGATAGTTCCTGTTTTCAACTATCATTCATCTATCATAACCATCATAGTTAAAAACAATAAAGCATTATATGTCAATCTTCTATCAAATTCCAGATATCTTCTGAAGCTGATACAAAATAGATTAAATAGGCTTGTTTTTTCATGAAGACAAGCTGTTCTTTTACCAAAAACAACTTGAAAAGTTTCTTCAGACCCGGGTGGAAGGGCATGGGAGATCCGGGTGTGGAAGAGGTGGAGACCCGGATCTGCGTGAAACCGGGACGGGGATGTGGAGCTGTTTATCTGCCTTGTTTGAGGAGATTTTATGCACTGTTTCTCAAAAAATGAAGCCGACTCTTTTAAGGGTCGGCTTCATTTTTATTCTTCCACTTGCACCTTTACAATCACTTTGCGGATATTACCTTGGCCGATACCGGGAGCATGGCCATCTTCGGGGAAATAGATGGCGAACTGTCCCGGATAGATCTTGGTGTAGGCTGTAGGACGGTCGATATAGAAAGCGATGTCTTTTTGCTCGTTATAAGGAGTTGATTCTTCCTGCAGCTCACATCCCGGTTTCCAACCGATTTTCTCCACACCTAACAGAGGCATTTGGATGTCGATGTATTTTTTGTGTGTTTCGATAGCGGCATCTTTCTTTTCCTTGCCAAAGATACTGACAACGCTTACATATAAGCGAGAACCATCCAGTTCATGCTTACCATCTTCCACTTTAGAGAAGTCTGTAGATTTTAGATAGTCGAATGCTTTTTTGAATAGAGGATGCAGGCATTCGATTTTTTTTGTGTTGTTTAATGAATCAAGTATCATACGTCTTATTATTTAATTCGTTCATTCGTTTGATTATTGGCAAAGGTCGTATATTCGAATGTTAAATAATAGCCTTTATCTGCAAATAATTCTATTAAAATCAAAGAATATTTATTTGGCTACAAAATAACCGAATAAACCGTATCTTTGTTATACTAATGAAACAAATTTGACATTTAAACACGATATGAGAGAAACAGAAACGAAGGTATTGCCTGTTCTTGAAATGAGTTGTGCCGTCTGTGCGGGCAACGTGGAGAGTACGGTGCAGGCATTATCTGGTGTGGAGAAGGCAAGCGTGAATTTCGCTGCTGGTACATTGACGGTAACTTATAATCCGTCCGTTATCACTTTGGAGGTTATGCAAGCTGCTGTGCAGGCTGCCGGATATGATCTGATAGTCGAAGCCGAGGACCCTGTAGCCATGCAGGAAGAGAAAGCTCGAATGCATTATAAGATATTGAGGAGGAATACCATAGGAGCATGGACGTTGTCTATCCCGTTGGCGCTTTTAGGGATGGTGTTCATGCATGTACCGTTTGGAAACTGGATCATGATGGTGTTGGCTTTGGCTATTATGATCTTTTTCGGACGTTCGTTCTATGTGAACGGTGTGCGGCATGCCCTCAAGGGAAAAGCCAATATGGACACATTGGTCGCACTTAGTACTTCGATAGCTTTCCTGTTCAGCCTTTTCAACACCTTATGTCCCGGATTTTGGCTGGGAAAAGGACTGGAACCACATGTTTATTATGAGGCTTCAGGTGTGATCATCGCGTTCGTCTTGTTAGGCAAACTGATGGAGGAGCGGGCTAAGAACAGTACCTCTTCAGCCATAAAAGGATTGATGGGATTACAGCCTAAAACAGCTCGTTTGGTAACGGACGGTAGAGAAGAGGAGGTGCCTATTTCGAATCTTCAGGTCGGTAATGTAGTCAGTGTACGGCCGGGCGAAAAGATTCCAGTGGACGGGACGCTTTTACAGGGGAGCTCTTCGGTGGACGAAAGTATGCTAAGCGGAGAGCCGATTCCGGTGGAGAAAAATGCCGGTGACCGAGTGTTGGCCGGAACGATCAACCAGAAAGGCGCTTTTACGATGGAAGCGACAAGTGTCGGAGGTACGACCGTATTGGCCCAGATCGTGCAGATGGTTCAATCGGCGCAGGGAAGTAAGGCCCCCGTTCAGCGGATTGTAGACAAAATAAGTGGTATATTTGTACCGGTCGTCGTATTGCTTTCGTTTCTCACCTTTGTTTGTTGGTTGGTGATAGGAGGAGAAAGTTATTTTTCATATGCATTGCTATCTGCCGTTTCGGTGCTGGTTATTGCTTGCCCGTGTGCGTTGGGATTAGCTACGCCGACTGCCTTAATGGTCGGAATGGGAAAAGGGGCCGAACAGCATATCCTGATTAAGGATGCCTTCGCTTTGGAAAATCTATGCAAGGTCGATACGGTTGTTTTGGATAAGACCGGAACATTGACGGAAGGTGTGCCGGTTGTCACGGATTCGTACTGGATTTCAGATGACAATATCCGTTATTTGGACGTCTTGTACACAGCGGAGCAGAAATCCGAACATCCTCTGGCATCCGCTATTCTCTGTTGGTTGGAAGAATCCGGTGCAAAGGTCTGTGAGGCAGAAAATTTCGAGAGTCTGACGGGACGTGGCGTACGCATTCAGGTCGAAGGAGTTACCTACTGGGTGGGGAGCCAGGGATTGCTTGACATATTTCAGGCTGGTATTCCGGAAAAGGTACGGAAGCAAATCGGGCAATGGCAGGAAGATGGGCAAAGTGTTGTTTTTTATGGTCAGGAAACCCGCCTATTGGCAGTTCTGGCGATCTCGGACCGTATCAAGCCGACTTCTGCAGAAGCCGTTAAGGAACTGAAAAAGCAGGGAATAGAAGTACATCTTCTGACGGGCGACGGTGTCCGGACAGCCGAACGGGTTGCCGCAACATTGGATATCGGTTATTATAAGGCGGAAGTGATGCCGAACGATAAGGAGGAATATATCATATCTTTACAGCAGCAAGGTAAGAAAGTGGCGATGGTCGGCGATGGCATTAACGACTCGCAAGCGCTTGCACGGGCCGATGTCAGCATCGCGATGGGAAAAGGAACTGATATTGCAATGGATGTGGCTATGGTTACGCTTATCACGTCCGACCTGTTGCTGCTTCCCGGTGCGATCCGTTTGTCCAAACAGACAGTCCGCCTGATTTATCAGAACTTGTTTTGGGCATTTATATATAACGTAATCGGTATTCCATTGGCTGCGGGCGTTTTGTTCCCGATAAACGGACTGCTGTTGAATCCGATGCTGGCGAGTGCAGCAATGGCTTTCAGTTCCGTCTCAGTGGTATTGAATAGTTTAAGATTGAAATTCATGAAATGAAAAAAATTATGATTTATGAATTATAATTTCATGGCAATATCCCTATTTTTGTATTCATAAATCATAAATCGTAACAGCTATGGCAACAATAAAATTTAAAACGAATGCAAAGTGTGGTGGATGTGTAGCGGCAATAGGTGCAAAGCTCAATACATTGATGGCTTCGGATGACTGGTCGATTGATTTGGCCGATCCGAATAAGGTGTTGGAAGTGAAAGTTGATCTTGCTCCTGCTATTGTGATTGCAGCAGTAAAAGAGGCCGGGTTCAAGGCCGAACAATTATAAGCGGATGGCTGCCAGGCAACGACAAACATATGGTGAAGAGGTTGCCAATGTCTTGACACATGGTGCCGGAATGCTTTTTGGAATGACCGCTATCATTATTTTGATGATGGCGGCTATCCGAAGTGGAAATCCTTGGGCGATCGGTAGTTTTGCTGTTTATGCCGTTTGTATGACACTTTCGTATGTGACCTCTACATTTTACCATGCTTCGACCCATGCACGACAGAAAAGACTCTTGCGGCGGTTCGATCATGGTGCGATTTATTTGCATATTGCGGGAACTTATACGCCCTTTACGTTGCTGGCCCTCCGGCAGGAAGGTTATTGGGGTTGGTCACTATTCGCCGTCATATGGATCGCGGCAGTGGCAGGTGTCTGGCTGAGTTTCAGGAAGATGAGAAAGAAAGACCATCTGAAAACAGTTTGTTATCTGGCAATGGGTTGGGTAGTCATAATTGCTTTTAAACCCTTGTTGCATGTCTTTCGTGAAACCGGTTCGATGGATGTTCTGTATTGGTTGATCGGAGGAGGGCTATTTTATACGGTAGGATGCCTGTTTTTCTTTTTAGACAAATATAAATATATGCATCCAGTATGGCATTTCTTCGTATTGGGCGGTAGCATCTGTCATTTTATATCGATATACTTGTTGGTATAATATGTTCCATCTTTACTTAGGATTGATTTGAAAACATGCTTATAGAGGATTGTGTGCATTGGGGCACTTTTTTCTAACAATTCAAACCAATACATTCCCTCCATATGTGTTGTATAGCATCTTTATATTGTCTACTTTTGCGCCTAAGTAGGAATAGGTTTTATCAAGAGAGATGGCAAAGAGAAAAAGCGCAAGGAAACCGCGGAAAAAAGTTCAAAAGACTTCGTCTTTCCTTTCCACAGTGAAGCGAATGTTTATTGGCGCCTTTATTGTAGTGGCTTGTTTTATAGGGGTTCTGTTTATATATGATTATTTTGTTCCGATGGCCGGACACAAACCGACGGCTCTGGAGAAAAAGGGACAGGAAGTCGTTTCTTCAAAAAAGGCTGCAACCGCTCCGAAACAAAAGATACAGGACAAAACATCTGCCAATAAGACTCTTGCCAAGTCTTCCACAAAAACATTTAAAATCCCCGCAAATACAGAGATACCCCGCCTAAAGGAGAAACGCCAGGAGCAGGTTATCAAGCACGAAGGATATACGGTTTCTTATAATTCCGAGTACCGTATAGCTAACTGGGTCGCGTACGAATTGACGGCAACGGAAGCCAAAAGCAAAAAGACGGAACGTTCTAATAAGTTTGTACCCGACCCGCAGGTGAAAGGTTCGACGGCGATGAACGAAGATTATACGCGTTCCGGCTACGATCGTGGCCATTTAGCTCCGGCAGGCGATATGAAATGGTCTGCAAAAGCCATGCGCGAGTCTTTTTACCTGAGCAATATCTGCCCGCAAAAACCGAAATTAAACCGGGGCATATGGAAAGACCTGGAGGAACAGTGCCGCTTGTGGGCGTTGGATAACGGTTCGCTTTTGATTGTTACGGGCCCCGTTATTACAGGCGATATGAAACGGTTGGGAAAAAACAGGGTTGCGATACCCAAAGCCTTTTATAAGGTATTGTGTTATCATACGGAGAAAGGCTATAAGGGTATCGGATTTCTTTTCGAGAATAGGGATTATAAAGATAATTCGCTGAAATCGATGGCGATACCTATCGACAGCGTGGAGAAGGCAACAGGTATTGACTTCTTCCCGTCTATCCCCGACGATCAGGAAAACGAAATGGAAGCGGCGGTTGATTGGAGCCGTTGGTCATTTTAATGCGTATATCCGAAAAATTATCGGAGGGTACACTTTGAAATCCGGTCGGAACCGGAACAATAGATTTTAAAAGAATGTTGTATTCTCTGGGTATGCAATTAATAGTCAGAATATAATAGTAATAATAAATAACTAAATGCAAGTTATCATGAATGGTAAATTAATCCCTGTTTTTGTATTGGCAGCATTGATGTCGTGTAGTCAGCCGCCGGTGAAGGAGCAAGGTCCCCGTCCGGTAAAGTTGGCGGAAGTGACCTCATTGAATCTTGTGGAAAAGTCGTTTAGCGGTGTCGTATCGCCGGATCAGTTCAGTGATCTGGCCTTTAAAATGTCCGGACCGCTGATTTCGCTGAAGGTGGATGAAGGACAAAAAGTCCGTACGGGACAGGTCGTGGCAGAGATCGACCCTCAGGATTTCAAATGGGAATATGAAGCGAAAAAAGCCTCTTTTCAAACAGCCGAAGCACAGTTGCAACGTGCGAAGAAGCTGTTATCCAAACAGGCTATTTCGAAGCAGGAATATGAAACGACCGAAGCTTCCTATTCGAATGCAAAGGCTGCATTCGAATATGCGCAGAATCAGCTGGAACAAACGAAACTGCGTGCTCCGTTCGATGGATTTATCCAGAAGAAATATGTCGAGAATTATCAGAAGGTACAGGCCGGGCAAGGGATCGTTTGCCTGATTAACCCGAACAAGTTGCAGATCCAGTATACGATGCCTGAAACGAACATTACCTATTTCTCGACTCCTTATCAGATCTATGTGGAGTTTGATAACTACAAGGGAATCCGTTTCAAAGCGAAAGTGAAGGAATATGTGGAAGCGTCTCCCGATGGTTCCGGCGTTCCCGTTTTCCTATATATCGACGATCCCGAATTTAATCTGAACAAATACAAAGTGGCTGTCGGCTTCTCCTGTCGCGTGGTGCTGCATATTGAGAGTGCAAGCTTTAACGAGGGAGCGGTGTTGGCGCCTCTTTCCGCTATTGTAGCGAGTGAAGAAAATAACGACAAATTTGTCTTTGTCTATAATGCCCAGTCGCAAAAGGTGGAACGTCGCCAGATCGAAGAATCCGGACTGGTAGGAAAAGACAATGTTATAATAACCAAAGGGCTGAAAGCCGGTGACCAGGTCGTTTCCGCCGGGGCTACCCGCCTGGTTGAAGGACAACAGGTAAAAGTATTAACAGATTAAGCTGATAAATAATGAATCTTCCAGTATATTCTTTAGAGAATAAGAAGATTATATATTTCTTTTTGGCTATCATGCTGATAGGAGGTATATATTCTTTCTTTAAATTGCCGAAGAAGGAGGACTCGCCTTTCGTAATCAAGCAGGCTGTTTTGGTTACGCAATATCCGGGTGCTACTCCTCAGGAGGTAGAAAAATTGATAACGGAACCTATCGAGAGGGAAATTCAGTCCATGTCGGATGTTTTTCAGATCAAGTCTGAATCTTATTTCGGCATGTCGAAGATCTCGATTGAGTTGCAGCCGACTTTGGCCCCGGATTATATGCCGGTCAAGTGGGACGAATTGCGTCGTAAGGTGGCTAACATACAGCCTCGCCTTCCGAGTGGCGCCTCTGCCATCAATGTGAGTGATGATTTCGGGGACGTGTTCGGTATCTATTACGCCCTGACAGCCGACGAAGGTTTTACCTACGACGATATGCGCGATTGGGCGCAGAAGATCAAGACCGAGCTGACTCCTATTCAGGGTGTGCAGAAGGTCTATCTGTTTGCGGAACAGACGCAGGTCGTGAATGTGCGTATCTCGGTTCCCAAGTTGGCGAACTTGGGGATCGATCCGAATTCGATTCAGCAAGTCCTGCAAACCCAGAACCTGTTGGTCAATACGGGTGAGATCATGACCGGGACCTACCAGCTTCGTGTACGTGCCGAAGGTACTTATAAAAGTATAGAGGATATACGCGACCAGCTGATCGTGACAAAGGGTGGAGGCGAAGTACGCCTGGGTGATATCGCAACCATCGAACGAGGCTATATGGACCCGCCTTCCAACCTGATGCGTGTGGATGGCAAACGGGCCATCGGTATCGGTGTGGCTACGGGTGCGAAAGATGATGTGGTGGCTGTCGGTGACGCTGTTGCCGAACATTTGAAAGAGATGGAACAGCTTTTCCCGATCGGTATGGAACTGAAAACCATCTATCCGGAAAATCAGATTGCCAACGAGGCGAATAACGGATTTATCCTGAATCTGATCGAATCGTTGCTCATCGTTATCGTGATTATCTTCCTTGTGATGGGATCGCGTGCAGGTATGCTGGTGGGTAGTTCACTGCTATTCTCGGTTGGCGGAACGTTGCTGATTATGCTGATCTGGGGTGTCGGGCTGAACCGTACGTCTCTTGCTGCTTTCATCATTGCGATGGGTATGCTGGTGGATAACGCGATTGTGGTGACCGATAATGCGCAGGTCGGTATCAAGCGCGGTCTGTCACGCTATCAGGCGTTGGTCGATGGGGCCACCAAACCGCAGTGGGCGTTGTTGGGTGCGACCTTTATCGCTGTTTGTTCTTTCTTGCCGATGTATTTGGCGCCAGCTTCGGTGGCCGAGATTGTCAAGCCATTGTTTATCGTGCTTGGTGTATCCTTGGGGTTAAGTTGGATATTGGCTTTGACGCAAACGACGACTTTCGGGAATTTCATCTTGAAGGAGGCGAAACCGGGTGAATCCAAAGATCCCTATGACACCAAACTGTACCATAAGTTTGAAAATGTGCTGGGACGTCTGATCAGACGTCGTTATCTCACGCTTACTTCGGTGGTGGCAACCTTGTTCTTGTCTTTGTTCATCATGAGCATTATGCCGCAGAGCTTCTTCCCGATCATGAACAAGCCCTATTTTCGTGCCGACCTGATCTTCCCGGAAGGGTATGGGATCGACGATGTGGAAAGGAATGTGATCAAGATAGAAGAGTATCTCAAGAATAATGATAAGATCAAATCCTATTCGTTCACGCTGGGAGGTTCGCCGGTACGTTATTATCTGGCAAGTTCGTCTATCGGTCCGAAGCCGAACTTCGCCAATGTCCTGATCGAAACCAAGGACGCGAAAGATGCACAGAGCGAGGAAAACAAGTTCTATGAATATATGGTTGCCAACTATCCGGATATTTTGACTCGTTCAGCTTTGTTTGCTTTGTCTCCTGTGCCTGATGCGGCAATTGAAATTGGGTTTGTTGGTGATAATATCGATACGTTGGTGGCTCTGACACAGCGTGCACAAGAAATCGCCCGCAAGAACGACATGGTGATGGAAGTGCGCAACAGCTGGGGAAACAAGGTTCCGGTATGGAAGCCGTTGTACTCGCAGGAAAAAGGTCTCCGTTTAGGTATCACCCGTCAGCAGATGGCTTATTCGCTTCGTTCGGCAACCAATGGCGTGCCTTTAGGCGAATATCGCGAAGGAGATGTGTTTATGCCGATCCTGCTGAAAGATGCCGATCGCGATTCGATGAACCTGAACGATATCAAGACTTTGCCTGTCTACAGCGCCAAGGGGCGTTCTGTCAAAGTGGAGCAGGTGATCGACGACTTCTCGCTTGATTATGAGTACAGTGTCGTGAAGCGTTATAATCGTCAGCGTTATATGATGATGCAGTGTGAGCCGAAACGCGGAGCCAATACGATGGCTGCTTTCAGCCAGTTGTGGCAGGATATCCAGCAAGAGGTGCAGGTTCCCGAAGGATACAAACTGCAATACTTCGGCGAACAGTCTGAACAGGATAAAGGTAACAAGGCGATTGCTGCCAATATTCCGTTGATGTTCGGTCTGATCTATCTCACCCTGTTGTTCCTCTTCCCGAAATACTACCGGAAGCCGGTCTTGATTATGTGTATGTTGCCTCTGATCTTCATCGGTGTGGTATTGGGGTTGCTGGTGTTTGGCAAGTCGCTCGATTTCTTTGCCATGTTAGGTCTGTTAGGTCTGATCGGTATGAATATCAAGAATGCGATCGTGCTGGTGGACGAAATAGGATTGCAGCTTGACAGTGGCCTGGCGCCGGTCAATGCGGTGATCGAGGCAACCAAGACGCGTATCGTTCCGGTGACGATGGCATCAGGGACAACGATTTTGGGTATGTTGCCATTGTTGGGCGATGCCATGTTTGCCGGTATGGCGGCGACGATCATGGGAGGTCTGTTCGTTTCGACCATCCTGACCATCTTCGTGCTTCCGGTGACCTATTGTATATTCTTTAAGATTAAATCGGTATAATGAGTATGAGAAATAAAATAATTATCGGTTGTATGCTGTTGGGGGCTTTATCGGTGGGAGCACAGGAAAAGCCCGTCACGGCTGCGGACTACAAGCAGAAAGTGCTTGAATATAGCCGCCAGATCAAACAGAGTGCGGAAGAGCGTATTGCGATGCAGCATGCTATCAAGGCGGCCAAGACCGCTTTCTTCCCAGCTGTCGATTTCTCCGGCAGCTACCAGTACCGTATCAATAAGTACGATTTGGATTTCGGCCCCGGCATGGCTGTCGAAATGGATCATAACACCTATAGTTTGGGAGCTACCGTAAGTCAGCCGATCTATGCCGGCGGACAAATCTACAACAATTACAAGGCCGCCCAGATACAGGGACAGATCGCTTCCGAGGCGGAAGACCTGACGACGGATAATATCGTGTATGCCGCCGACCTGAACTACTGGTCTGCTGCTGCCCGTAAAGGCATGTACGATGTCATGTGCCAGTATGTCGATATTGTGCAGGAATTGGCAAACGTGCTGACAACCCGTTTCAATGACGGGCAGATCAGTAAGACCGACCTCTTGCAGGTACAGTCCCGTTTGAAAGAAGCGGAATTGAACAAAAGCGCTGCGTACAAAGATTATCAGATCGCCTTGCAGAACCTGAATGTGCTAATGGGTGTTCCTCCTATGACACCGGTGGAGATTGCCGATGCCATCACGACGGTGCAGCCGTTGCCGATGCACATAGGGGAAGAGGCCGCTTTGCAGAACCGGCCGGACTTTACGATCTCCCGATTGAATGTTGAATACCAGAAGCGGCAGATCAACTTGTCAAAAGCAAAGTATAATCCGACACTGGCTATCGGTTTTCAGGGAACCTGGGGCACTCCGATGTTGAACGTGAAAGGATCCGACCAGCTTTGGACACCTGCCGTGTTCGCCTCCCTGAAGATACCTTTGTTTCGTTGGGGAGCCCGTTTCAAAGAGGTGAATTCTCAGAAAGCTATCTTACGCAGTAAGGAATATGTTATGGATTACACCCGCGACCAGATTTCCCAGGAGGTAGCCAATTCCTGGACCAGCCTGACGGAAAACACGAAGCAGATCGATGTTGCCGAAGAAGCCTGCAAGATCGCTGAGGAAAATCTCGACCTGAATACGTTCAGCTATAAAGAGGGAAAACTTCCGATCCTCGATGTCCTTTCCGCCCAGCTTTCCTGGATTCAGTCCTATAGCAGCTTGATTCAGACTTGGTATCAGCAGAAAGCGTCTCTCGCCCAGTATAACAAGGCGGTGGGTATTCGTCGCTTGCAGTAATCGGAAAACACCTTTATCACAATCTTTTTAGGCACGGATTTCACGGATTTATACGGATGAATTTATTTTTTCCGTGTTTTCCGTGAAATCCGTGCCTAAATTATATCTATTAGTAAGCAAAATTTTGCTTCGACACAGCTCCCTGCCAAGAGCAGAAACAAATGCAAATATTATTGAAACTCCTTTTTCAGTTTCGCCACCCATTTCAGTATCCGTTCCTCCGTTTGTTCGGACTGGTTCTCGATATCGAGGGGAAGTCCCAGGAAATGCCCTTCCTTAACGGCCCTTGATTGGGTGAAATGGTAGTCGTTGACAGGCATGAAACCGATCAGTTCCGCATTGCTTTTGGTAAAGGCTTCCGCCAGAATGCCGATCCCATCGACGAAATTGTCGGGATAGCGTTCTTGGTCTCCGAGCCCGAATAGGGCGACTTTCTTGCCCGTCATGTCGATGGATTCTATTTCCGGCATGAACTCGTCCCAGTAAGTCGGCAGTTCTCCGTCGAACCAGGTGGAAGTTCCGGCAATAATATTGTCGAACGATTCGAACTCCTTGCGTGTCGCCCCTTCTATCGGGATCAGGATGACTTCGTTTTCTGCGAATGCTTCTTGTATTTTCAAGGCGACTACGGCTGTTTTAGCGGTTGTGCCACCATAGAATAAACCTATTTTCTTCATTTTGTATGTTGTTTATAGAAGGTGTGTCGAAACTATCCTGTTCCCGCGCCCCTCGCGGGATCGCATTAAAACCGGCCCTATAAAAATCTGATTGATAAGGTCTGTCCTTTTGCAGCCCCGCATCAAGTGCGGGGACAAGGAGATTTTAACATACCCTCTTCATTAATATTCCAATAATGCTTTTGCTGCGTTGTAGATCCGTTCTTCTCCGGGCAGGATCGCCTTTTCGAGGACCGGATGGAAACCGACAGGGGTAAAGGTAGAACCGACGCGTTGGATCGGAGCATCCAGGTATCGGAACATTTCCGTGCCGACGATACCGGCTATTTCCGCTCCGAAACCTGAGAACACTTTGTCTTCATGTACGATCAGCACCTTGCCGGTTTTTTTCACGGAAGCGAAGATCGTTTCCGTATCGAGTGGGATCAGCGAGCGGATGTCGATGACTTCCACGTCCCAGTTATGCTCTTTCTTCAGCTTCTCGGCGACACTGAGGCAGAAATGCGTGGTATTGCCATATGTGATCACGCTCAGGTCGTTGCCCGGCCGGCGGATACGGGCTTTCCCGAAAGGAACCTCGAAGTCTTCCGGCACGAAACCGGCTGCTTCGACCGAGTTATATTGCGCTTTCGGTTCGAGAAAGACGGTAAAGCCCTTCGAACGTATGCTGGTGCGCAACAGTCCTGCCGCGTCATCGGCAAACGAAGGATAGACGATGCGGGCTCCCGGAATGGAGGTCAGCGCCCCTTCGATCGTTTGCGAGTGGTAGAGCCCTCCGCCGATATAACCGCCCGATGCCAGGCGGAGTGTCAGGTTAGGGGTGAACTGTCCGTTGCTTCGCCAGTATTCGTGTGTACATTCGACATATTGCTCGATGGCCGGCCAGAAGTAGTCGGCAAATTCGGCTCCTTCCACCACGACATGTATTTTCGGGTCGAAGCGGCACATGCCGTTGGCCGTGCCTACAATGTAGTCTTCGGCAATGGGAGCATTGAAGATACGCTTCGGCCCGAACTCCTGTTGCATGCCTTTGGTGACGTTGAACACGCCGCCTTTGTCTTTGTTGGCCACATCCTGTCCCCACAGGAATGTATTCGGGTTATGGCGGAATTCTGCTTTCAGTGTTTCGTTGATTGCGGTTACCAGTGTTTTCTTTTCGCCATTTTCTTCTTTGTGCGTGCCGTCTGTATATTTCTGCGGCTTGTAAGGTTCGGGTAGGACATAGTCGTAGATCGTTGCAGGATCGGGTTCGGGAGCCGCCATCGCTTTGCGGTTGGCTGCGCTCAGGTCTTTTTTCGCCTGTGCTTCTATCTGCTTCAGTTCATCTTCGGTCAAGCGGTTGTAACGGAGCAGCATACGGCGGAATTTTTGCAGCGGGTCGGCTGCTTTCACGTAGGCAAGTTCGTTTTCATCGCGATACAAAGTCTGCTTGTCGGAGTTCGAATGGGAGCCGATGCGTACGCAATTTGCATGGACGATCACCGGATTATGCGTATTGATCGCATGTTCGCGGGCTTCGGTCATGGCGTTCATCGAGTCGAAAACGTCTTTTCCGTTGCAGTGGATGATGCGCAGGTTCTTGAAGCCTGAGAAGTTGTCGGCTACCTTGCGGTTGGCCGTCTGATCCTTTTTGGGGACGGAGATGCCGTAGCCGTTGTCCTGCAAGACAAAGATAACGGGGAGCTGCTCGTTGCTCGCCCCGTTGATGGCTTCGTAGACGTAGCCCTCGGAAGTGGCGGACTCGCCGTGCGAAGTGATCGCAACGCCTTTATGGTCGTAATAAACCATTGCACGGGCGACACCTACGGCGTGCAGGTCGTGTGTCCCGGTTGCCGAGGAGATGTTCTCGATATGCCACTCCGGCTTGGCGAAGTGGTTGGACATATGCCGTCCGCCGCTGGACGGATCGGTCGCTTTCGAGATGCCGTTCAGGATGATTTCTTCCGCCGTCATTCCGGCAGACAGGACGGTCAGCATATCGCGGTAGTAGGGAAAGAGGTAATCCTCTCCCCGGTGGAATACCTGCCCGATGGCGAGCTGGATGCCGTCATGCCCGGCATAAGGGGCATGATAGGACCAGCCTAAGGACTGGAGCAGGTAAGAAGGCGCCTTTTCATCGAGCGCCCTGCCGAGACTCATCAGGTAATACCATTTGCGAAGGGTCTCGGTATCGGTCGTTTTTATATCGTATCGTTTCATACTTGATTATTTTGTGTGTTGTTTTAATTGTTTTGTGATATGTTACTTTTGGCTTGACCCAAAAGTAACCAAAAAGTCAAGGCTTAACCGTCCGGTCTACTCCGGGCAAAGACTACGCTGTCGCCTACGAAACTCGCTTCGCTCAAACAGCGCAGGCTCCGGACGCTTCGTCTTTACCCTCCGCTTGACGCCCGTCCGCTTAGGCCTTTCCAAGAAAGCTACGCTTTCTTTTGGGATTGCCGATACTGATCGTTCTTTTGCGGCCCCGTGCGGGGCACGGGGACAAGCCTGTTTCCGCACTTGATGCGGGATCACAAAGGAGCAGGCAGCATTGGCAATCCCTGAAGAGCCGTCAGGCTCTATCTCCGGCCTAAGCTGGTGAGCGTAAAGCGCAGAGACCGTCCGGAGCGTCTGCTGTTTGAGCGAAGCGAGTTTCAGACGCGACAGCGAACGGAGGGAACGAAGTAGCGAAGCAGCTTAAGCCTTGATCTTTTGGTTACTTTTGGATCAAGCCAAAAGTAACAGATAAATTATCATTTATCCCAGTTCTCCAGATAATCCGCTACGCGTCGCAGGAACTCTCCACCCAGTGCACCGTTGATGATCCGGTGGTCGTACGACAGGGACAGGTACATCTTGTGGCGAATTGCGATCGTATCTCCTTCGGGTGTCTCCACGACGGCCGGTTTCTTTTCGATGAAGCCGACGCCTAAGATGGCTACCTGCGGCTGGTTGATGATCGGCGTACCGAACAGGCTCTTGAACGAACCGAAGTTGGTGATCGTGAAAGTTCCGCCTTGTATATCGTCTGGCATCAGCTTACCCGTGCGTGCTTTGGCGGCAAGAGTGTCGATGTTGGCAGCAAGGCCGTTCAGATTCAACTTGTCTGCATCATGGATAACCGGTACGATCAGGTTACCGTCGGGCAGCGACACGGCGATACCCAGGTTAATATGCTTTTTCAGAATGACTTTGTAGCCGTCGACCGAAGCGTTCACGTGCGGGAATTCAGCCAGTGCCTTTGCTGTAGCTTCCGCTATGGCAGGCATGAAAGTGAGTGCTACACCTTCACGTTTGAAAAATGCGTCTTTCGTGCGGTTGCGCCATTTTACCAGACGGGTGACGTCGGCTTCGACAACAGTTGTAACGTGGGGAGACACTTTTTTCGACATGACCATATGGTCTGATATGATACGGGCAACGCGGTCCATTTCGACCGTTTCGTCTTCGGTAACAGATGCCGGGTTGCGTCGATCGGAGATGGTGGGCTGCGTCGGTTGGTGATGGTGGACACCATCGACCGGAGATGGTGGGTTACGTCGATCGGAGATGGTGGGCTGCGTCGACGGTTGACGCAAGTTTTCGGTATCACTTTGTGGGGTGATGCCACTTTTCTTGGTCGTGATATAATCTTTAATATCTTTTTTACTGAGTCGTCCTTCGTAGCCGGTTCCCGGAATCGCGTCCAGTTCGGCTTGCGATATTTTGGCTTCCTGTGCTAATTTCAGCACGATGGGAGAATACCATCTTCCGTCTTCTTCCTTGGATGATTTGACGGGCTGGGCGGGTTCTGCCGGTACAGACTGTACCATTGTGCTTTCGTCGCTTTTAGCTGCGGCAGGAGTGGTACTTTCGGGTGCTTCTCCCTCTTCGCCTTCCAGCTGGATCAGGGCGACGGTTGTACCGACGGCCACCGTATCGCCTTCGGAAAACAGCAGTTCGAGCACCTTTCCTGCAACCGGAGAGGGTATTTCCGCACTGACTTTGGCGGTGCTCACTTCAAAGAGGACATCGTCTTCTTGAACAGCGTCGCCTACTTTGACGGACCAGGAGACAATCGTCCCTTCCGTGATGCTTTCGCCCAGTTTGGGCATTTTTATTTCAAATGTCGACATAGTTTAAATGTGTATTTTATGTTCTGATATTGAAGTTCCAGGCCGACGTCGCGTATTTGTTGTCACGTAGGGACCGGATGGCGTTCAAATCGTCTTCAGTGAATGAATAGGGACGGGTGTCCGTCTTGTTTTCTGTAAAATAGTTCAGGAGTGCGTCTCTGAATTCTCCGATAGATACCGCTTTACGGGTATAGGTGCATATGTTGGTGACCGGGCTTCTTACGGATTTGACATAAAAAGGAGCGGGCTTCATTTCTTTTCTTTCCGGTCTCCGTTCTGTACTTTTGAGGGCGGTCGTCAGGCGATACAGGTCGGTGGAGAAAAGGAGGGTGGCGTGGTGCAAGATCCTTCCTTTGTGGATGGATTGCGCACTGCCCGATATTTTCAACCCGTCGATCGTGAGTGCCTGCCGTTCGTCAGCCTCTGCCCGGATGCCGAATGTGGCAAGGAAGGCGATCAGCCGGGCTGTGAATGTGCCGGATGCGAGTTCCTTGCTGTTTTGTATAAAAGTGATATTCAGGTTGCCGGAATCGTGATAGACGGCTCCGCCACCGGAATAACGGCGTACGACTTTGATATGCTTCTCCTGAATATAGTTTCGGTTTATCTCGTCCCATACGTTCTGGTGCTTACCGATGATGACGGACGGTTCGTTCTGCCACAACATGAAGATGTCGTCCGAAAAGTTCTTGAGCAGATACTCCTCGGCTGCCAGGTTGAACCAGGCATCCGTGTATGGATTGTTGATATAAAGCATTATCAGAGGTAGAGACTTTCATGTATCGCCTCTCCGACAGTCGGATGGGGAAATACGGTTTTCTTGAATTCATCGACCGTATAACCGTGCTCGACGGCGATACCGGCAATGACGATGATCTCCGATGCCGGATTTCCCACCAGATGGCAACCGATGATCTGGCCGTTCACGTTTGTCAGGAGCTTGCATAGCCCGTTGCCGATTTCGTTTTCGGCGACAAAGCGGCCGGAATAGGTCATCGGTATCTTGACAAGGTTGTAATATTCTCCACTTGCCTTCAATTCCTCTTCCGTCTTGCCCACACCGGCCACTTCCGGATTGGTGTAGACGACGGCGGGAATAGCCCTGTAATCCATCCGTTCCTCATTCCCCAGGATATGGTTGACAGCAACCTCACCTTCCCGATAGGCCGTGTGGGCCAGTTGCGAGAATCCTGTGATATCTCCGGCTGCATAAACGTGCGGATGGGAGGTCTGCATATATTCGTTCACTCGGACGCCCCGGCGGTCCGTCTCGATGGAAAGGCTTTCCAGACCTAAATTTTTGGTAATTGCCCGGCGGCCTACGCTGACCAGGATTTTGTCTGTGGAGATCGCATTCGTCTTGCCGTCTTTTTCGACAATGACCTCTTTCGGGTTGACTTCGGTCACTTTTGTGTTCAGATGAAATTCCACCCCTTTCTTGGCGTATTCGCTCCGGAGCATGGCGGAAGCCTCTTTGTCCATCGCGCCGAGTATTTCCGGCATCATCTCGATCACCTTTACTTTTACTCCCATGCTGGTAAAGAATGAAGCAAACTCGATCCCGATGACACCGCCGCCTATGATGGCAAGTTCTTTAGGAAGTTCTTTGCTGTCGAGTGCTTCCCGCGAAGTCCAGTAATCTGTATCCGAAAGTCCCTTGATTGGAGGGATTACCGTTTCGGAGCCGGTACAGAGGAGGACGTTTTTGACGGTGAAAAGGGCGTTTCCGCATTGTATACGGATCATTCCATCCGTTTCCCCGTTCAAAACGGCTGTCCCTTCGACAATCGTGATTCCACTTGAAGTGAGCCGCATCTTCACACCGGATGTTAGCTTTTTGACAGTCCGGTTCTTCCGCCTGATGATCTTGTCCATGTCGAAAGACGGTGTTCCTTCCGGTGAAATGCCATATTTGAAGGATGTTTTGAAACTGTCCAATATCTTGGCGGAGTATAATAACGTTTTTGTGGGAATACAGCCTTCGTTCAGGCAGACGCCTCCAATGGCGTTCTTTTCAAAGAGGACGGTTTTCAGGCCTCCTTCGGCTGCCCGTTCGGCTGCGGTATAGCCGGCCGGTCCTCCTCCTATGATTGCAATATCGTAATTCATGCTTGTGTTCTTTTACTTGAAAACCAGGACTCTTTTGTCTAACGGTTTGATCTCTTTCGGTCCGGGTCCCTCCGTCGGCGTTCCGAAAGGCATCTGTGCCACCAGTTCCCATTTCGGGTCGAGTTTCCATTCTGCATATACCGTTTCGTCGATCAACGGATTATAATGTTGAAGGGACACGCCTAAGCCGGCATCTTCCAACATTGTCCAGATCGCCAGCTGGTGCATGGCAGATGTTTGCTGTGCCCAAACCGGAAATTTGTCGTAATAAGTAGGGAAGGAGTCTTGCAGCTGTTCAACTACCGTTTTGTCTTCGAAGAACAGGATCGTTCCGTAGCCGGCAGCCAGACTTCCGTCTATTTTAGCTTCCGTCCCTTTGAAGACTTCCGCTGAAACAAGCCTCTTCAATGTCTCTTTCGTTATCTCCCAAAGCTTTTTATGATTCTTGCCTAACAGCAATACGATGCGGGTAGATTGCGAGTTGAAGGCAGAAGGGACGTTCATGACTGCGAAGTCTATGATTTCTTTGATCTGTTCGTCTGATATCGGAGAACTGTTCGTGATGTGGTAATAAGTTCTGCGGTGTCTCAATGCTTCTTTAAAATCTCGTGTCATATTAAATGCGTTTTTATTTTATGTTTCTTTAAAAATGAAACCATCCCGAGTTTGATTTTGTTGCAAATACGTCCCGTTGTTTCTCGAATGTACAGATAGAATTAATTTATCACGGGCGGATTACCGGTGAAAAGGCTGTATCTTTGTCTCCCAAAAAGAGCAAAAGAAATGATAGGGAAAAAAATACCGGTCGTTTTTCGGATCATGTTTGTCATATGGGTGATCCTGCAGGTTTGCCTGGTAATAAAATACTGGGATATGCCCAACCACGATGATGCCCAAGCTTATGTGAAACTGGCTTCGGAATGCATCGCGAGGGGCACTTGGTATCCGGACGTGCATAACCAATATGAGGATTTTATTTTCGGTCCGGGGTATGTAAACCTTTTGATCGGGATCTATCATCTTTGCGGATCTTTCTCCTTTGTCCGATTGCTGAATTTATTGATGAATATTGCAATGGTATTTGAAATACGGAAGTTGGCCGGACGGATGTTTTCGAATAAAACGGGGTATTACGCTGCTATTTTATATATGTTGATTTTTTCGAACCTATATGCTCCGATAGCTGTATTGACTGATTTGCCTTTTACTTTCCTACTATTGACAGCCCTGCTGCTATGCAACGTTCGCCGGCTGTTTCCTGTGGCTGTCGCCGGCGTGCTGATCGCTGTGGCTAACTGGTTCCGTCCTCTGGCAATTGTCTTTTTATTCGTGATTTTGCTCCTTTTCATCGTGCAAAAGCGCCGGTGGCAGTCTTATGCAGCATTGGCCTTGCCGCTTGTCTTGACTGTTTTCCTGATCGGGCGGAGTGCGAAGGAGAGAACCGGCCATTTTGTCTATCAAGCGGTGTCCGGAGGCTATAACTTAGCGATGAGTTCTTTTGATGAAGCAAACGGTTTAGTCAATTTTAACGGCTTCGATGATCCGGACAATTATATTTGCCTTCCTCCCGGAGATTATACCTACATGGAGCGGGACAGCCTGCTGAAGCGTGCGTCAGTCCGCTGGATATCGGAGCATCCGTTTAAGTATGTTTCCCAACTGCCCTTCAAGTTGGCTGCTTTGTATTGTGAAGATACCTGGACGGAGCGTGTAAAGCCGGATATGGGATTTAGAGTAGTTCTTTCAAAGGTGGAGGGTAATAATATGAAGATGATGGAGTTAATCGTTTCCCTGGCGTTGAAAAGCATTGTCTATTACACGGTGCTTTTACTATTCTTTTATTACGTTTGGACGAACCGGCGCGATCTGTTACGAGAGCGGAATCTCTATCTTCTGATCCCTGTTTTAGGCACAGCAGTAACGGTTTTGTTCGTGATCACTTCCCGTTATCATTATCCTTATTTGTTTGCGATAACAATCTATGCGGCAGCGGGTCTTGACGCCTTTATACAGAATGAATTAAGGAAAAATAGCAGAAAGTGTTGATTTATTTGTAGATTTCTTGTGTGTGAATCAAAATAATTTGTACCTTTGTGCCCCGTAAAAGAAGAGAAACTCTATTAGAATCTTTGTTTTTGTTCGTGATGCAGTTCAAAAAGGGAAGACACATAGCAGGAGTTGACTTAATTTCGTAATATTAAAAAGTAAAATTAGCAATGTCGAAAATTTGTCAAATTACCGGAAAAAAAGCAATGGTTGGCAACAACGTTTCTCACTCTAAGAGAAGAACGAAACGTAAGTTTGATGTGAACCTGTTTACTAAAAAGTTCTACTGGGTAGAACAGGATTGTTGGGTTAGCCTGAATATTTCAGCCGCTGGCTTGCGTACTATCAATAAACTTGGTTTGGATGCAGCAATTAAGAAAGCTGCTGAAAAAGGTTATTTAAACGCTTAATTTGAGGAGGAAATAAGAAATGGCAAAGAAAGCAAAAGGTAACAGAGTTCAGGTGATTCTTGAATGCACCGAGCACAAAGACAGTGGTATGCCGGGTACATCTCGTTATATTACAACAAAGAACAGAAAGAATACAACTCAGAGATTGGAGCTGATGAAGTATAATCCTATCCTGAAGAAGATGACGTTACACAAAGAAATTAAGTAAGAGGAGATTAAACAATGGCAAAAAAAGCGGTTGCAACATTTAAGAAAGGTGACGGTCGTACCTACTCTAAAGTAATCAAGATGGTTAAGTCCCCGAAGACTGGTGCTTACATCTTCCAGGAAGAAATGATTCCTAACGAAGCTGTTAAAGATTATTTCGCTAAATAACGGAGCGTAATATCAAGATACGAAGAGAGGTCCTTTTCCATAGCGGGAAGGACCTCTTTTTTTGTCTTCATTCGGGTGGTTATATGGAATATTTTCATACTTTTGTGTGGGCGAATCTGCAGCTGTCCGATTGGGAGCAGTCTGTGAATCGAACCTACAACACGTTGATAAATAATAAATAGAAATAAATTAATAATTAAGAACCATGAGATTTGATGTATCCAGCACAGCGTTGTTATCACGTTTGCAATCTATTAGCAAAGTTATTGCTTCTAAGAATTCATTACCGATCCTGGACAGTTTCCTTTTCAACCTGGAAGGTAATAAACTTACTATAACAGCTTCGGATGCTGAAACACGTCTGGTTACATCCGTTGACGTGATGAATGCACAAGGAAGCGGACTTTTCGCGGTTTCGGCAAAAATCTTGCTCGACCCGTTGAAGGAGTTGCCCGAACAGCCGCTGACTTTTGATATTAACGACGATAACCTGGAAATCTTTATCCATTTCCAGAATGGTAAATATAATTTTATCGGACAGAAGGGAGATACATATCCGCAGCAGAAACCTCTGAATGAGAATGCAATCTCTATCATGATGGACGCGCAGATGTTGTTGAACGGTATCAGCCGTTCGTTGTTTGCAACGGCTGACGACGAGCTTCGTCCGGTAATGAACGGTATCTATTTCGATATTCACACGGACGATTTGACATTCGTGGCTTCCGACGGTCATAAGCTGGTGCGTCTGCGCAATCTTTCGGTAAAATCACCGGAAAGAGCTTCTTTCATCTTGCCGAAGAAGCCCGCGAACCTGTTGAAAGGCCTTTTATCAAAGGAAGGAGAGATGGTCAGCATCAAGTTTGATGATAACAATGCTTATATCAACTGTGCTAATTTCGAAATGGTATGCCGCCTGATCGAAGGTCGTTATCCGAATTACAACAGTGTGATTCCGCAGGAAAATCCTTTCAAGGTGACAATCGACCGTATCTCTTTCCTGAATGCCTTGAAGCGTGTTTCCGTTTTCTCCAATCCGGCCAGCAGCCTTGTCAAGTTGCAGCTGAAGGAGAACGAAATGCTTGTTTCCGCACAGGACATCGATTTTTCTACTTCCGCAGAAGAGAAAATTGTTTGCAGTTTTGACGGAACCGAATTAAGCATCGGTTTCAAGGCAACTTATCTGATTGAAATACTGAGCAACATCAATTCGGAAGAGGTGATACTCGAATTGGCTGATCCTTCGCGTGCCGGTCTGATCGTTCCTTCTGAAAACGAAGAAAACGAGGATTTGCTGATGCTGCTGATGCCTATGATGTTGAATGATTAAAATATAAGAAATGCAGTTAAACCTGAAAAATCCGTTAGTCTTCTTCGACTTGGAGACGACGGGTATTAATATTGTCAAAGATCGTATCGTGGAAATCTCTTTTGTCAAGGTTTACCCGAATGGAAAAGAAGAATCTAAAACGAGACGGATCAATCCGGAAATGCCCATTCCACCAGAGTCGACCGCTATTCACGGCATCACCGACGAAGACGTAAAAGACTGTCCTACCTTTAAAGAAATAGCCAAATCGTTGGCAGCCCAGATAGAGGGGTGTGATTTGGCAGGATATAATTCCAATCGCTTTGATATCCCTTTGTTGGCAGAAGAATTTCTGCGTGCAGGTGTCGATATCGATTTGAACAAACGCAAGTTTGTAGACGTACAGACCATTTTTCATAAGATGGAACAGCGTACGCTTGCGGCCGCTTATAAGTTCTACTGTGACAAGAGCCTTGAAAACGCCCATACGGCGGAGGCCGATACGATGGCGACTTATGAAGTGTTGAAAGCGCAGTTGGACCGGTATCCGGAGTTGCAGAATGACATTAATTTCCTTTCCCAATATTCGAGCTATACGAATAATGTGGACTTTGCCGGACGTATGGTATATAACGACAAGGGGGAAGAAGTGATAAACTTCGGTAAATATAAAGGCCGTCTGGTAGAGGAAGTGCTGAAGAACGATCCCGGATATTATTCCTGGATTATGAATGGTGATTTCCCTCTGAACACCAAGAAAATACTGACTGAGATAAAATTGAGAGGTTTTAATTCGAAATAAGGACCATGAATAATTTTGAGTTTTGTAACCCTGTAAAGGTTGTTTTCGGCAAAGGTTCCATAGCCCGTTTGTCCGCTTTGATTCCGGAAGGAAGTAAAGTGCTGATGGTGTATGGCGGCGGTAGCATAAAGAAAAACGGCATCTACGGCCAGGTGACGAAGGCGTTGGAAGGATTTGAAGTGACCGAGTTTCCGGGAATCGAAGCAAATCCGCATTACGAAACCTGCATGAAGGCCGTGGAGGTCGTCAAAGAGAAGAAGATCGATTTTTTGTTGGCCGTAGGCGGAGGTTCGGTGATCGACGCTACGAAGTTCATCGCGGTGTCTGTCGGTTTCGAAGGCGATCCGTGGGATATTCTTTCGAAAGGTGGCGAGATAAAGAATGCCCTGCCTTTGGGTACGGTACTTACATTGGCCGCGACCGGTTCGGAGATGAACGAACGTTCGGTCATCTCCCGTGTATCGACTTGTGAGAAACTGAATTTCGCCAGTCCGCTGGTATTCCCGAAATTCTCTGTACTGGACCCGGAAGTGACCTATTCGCTCCCTGCGCGTCAGGTGGCAAACGGGGTGGTCGACTCTTTTATTCATGTAGTGGAGCAGTATTTGACTTATCCGGTCAATGCAAAAGTGCAGGATGCCTTCTCGGAAGGACTGATGCGTGTCATTCATGAAGAGGGGGTGAAGGTCTTGGACAATCCGAACGATTATGATATCCGTGCCAACTTGATGTGGGCGGCAACCAATGCGTTGAATGTCTGGATCGGGCAGGGGGTTCCGCAGGACTGGTCTTCCCACCGCATGGGGTACGCGCTAACGGCGCAGTTCGGCCTGGATCATGCACAAACATTGGCGATTCTCTTGCCGGGTGTCATGACTTATATGTTTAAGGAGAAGCAGGTCAAACTGGCTCGTATGGGGGAAGTAGTTTTTGGTATTACGGATGGAACGGAAGAGGAAAGGGCGCGTAAGGCAATCGTCGCCTGCGAGGATTTCTTCCGCCGGATGGGACTGAAAACGCGCCTCGGTGAATGTGGCATTGCAGAAAAGGATTTGGATGCCCTTGCCGCTCCTGTGGACAAACAGGGGTGGAAATTGGGTGAACATCACAATATAGATAGCCGTGTAGCGCGTGAGATAATGGCGTTACGTTTGTAATAAAACATGGAACAAGGAACTTCTCTTTCAAAACATATATGTTTCGTTTTCAAAACACCTATGTTTTAAAATCAAAACACCTATGTTTTAAAAGAGGGGTACTACATATCGAATAAAATGCTGAAAGGTAAACATATCATATTGGGGATAACAGGGAGCATCGCTGCCTATAAAGCTGCCTATATTATCCGTGCCCTCGTGAAGAAAGGGGCGGAGGTGCAAGTTGTCATTACCCCTGCGGGAAAGGAATTCATTACGCCGCTTACATTATCCACGTTGAGCAGCCATCCGGTGATCAGCGAGTTTTTCTCGAATCGCGACGGCACGTGGAACAGCCATGTCGATCTTGGTCTCTGGGCTGATGCCATGCTGGTAGCACCGGCTACTGCTTCGACGATCGGAAAGATGGCGAATGGCATTGCTGACAATATGCTGGTCACGACATACTTGTCATGCAAGGCTCCGGTTTTTGTCGCTCCGGCGATGGATTTGGATATGTTCGCACATCCTTCCACAAGGCAGAACTTAGACCGGCTCCGTTTGTTCGGCAACCGTATTATCGAACCTGCCGAAGGGGAACTTGCCAGTCATCTGGTGGGTAAGGGGCGTATGGAAGAACCTGATAAGATCGTGGCGGTCCTGGAAAATTTCTTCGCTTCCCAAACCCGACTTGAAAAAAAAAAGATTGTAATAACAGCCGGTCCGACATATGAAAAGATAGATCCTGTGCGTTTTATAGGTAACTATTCTTCTGGAAAGATGGGGTTTGCATTGGCGGAAGCGTGTGCGGAGCAGGGAGCGGAAGTGACATTGATCGCAGGACCGGTGTCTTTGACGGTAGTTCATCCGAATATCAAACGGATCGATGTCGAGTCGGCCGAAGAGATGTATCAGGCGGCCATAACTGCTTTTCCGGAGGCGGATGCCGGTATCCTTTGTGCCGCTGTGGCGGATTATCGCCCGGATGAGCAGGCAAGCGAAAAGATCAAGAGGGAAACGAAAGGAGAAATGTCGCTCCGTCTGGTTCCGAATAAGGACATCGCAGCTTCGTTAGGGGCGATCAAGCGTGAAAACCAGATCTTGGTAGGTTTCGCATTGGAAACAAATAATGAAATGGCCCATGCGGAAGGAAAGATGAAGCGGAAAAACCTCGATTTTATCGTGTTGAATTCTTTAAAGGATGCAGGTGCCGGTTTCCGTTGCGACACGAATAAGATCACGATCATCGACAAGGAAGGCGAGACGATTGCTTATCCGTTGAAGAGCAAACAGGAGGTGGCCGTTGATATTGTAAATAAATTGGCAACATTATTAAAATGAGAATGATTAAGAAATTGTTATGCATATGCTTGTTGGGAGCTGCTCCCTTTATAGGTAAGGCGCAGGAGCTGAATGCCCGCATCACTATAAACAGTGATAAGGTACAGAGTACGAATAAACAGGTATTCAAAACCTTGCAGGATGCATTGAATGATTTCGTCAATAACAAAAAGTGGACGGATGCTACTTTTGCCATGAACGAACGTATCGACTGTTCCATGACTCTCATCATCAACGAAATGGTATCGGACAATAGTTTTAAAGGCGAGATACAGGTGCAGGCCCGCCGTCCGGTATATAATTCCAGCTATACGACTACGTTGCTGAATTATCGTGATACGGAACTCTCTTTCGACTATACCGAATTCGAACCGTTGGAATATACGGAAAATACATTGAACAGCAATCTGATTGCAACGGTTGTTTTTTATATCTATACGATCCTCGGACTGGATTTCGACAGTTTTTCTCCGAAAGGTGGCACTGCTTTCTTCGAACAGGCCATGCAGATTGTGAGCCTGGCACAGGCGCAACCTACATGGACAGGGTGGAAAGCTTTTGAAAACGACCGTAACCGCCATGCTTTGGCAACGGCTCTGACGGACAATACTTCGGAACTGTTCCGGGACATGTGGTATAATTATCATCGTAAGGGGCTCGATGAAATGGCTGCAAATCCGGATCGTGGACGTACGACTATAATCGGTCTGCTCCCGGTTCTGGAACAGGTGAAAAGTGCTCGGCCGACATCTCCGTTACTTCAGATGTTCGCTGATTCCAAACTGGATGAAGTCGTTTTGATCTATTCGAAAGCAACTACGCAGGAAAAGCAGGAAGGTTATAAAATGTTGTCCAATCTGTATCCTGCTCTCACGACGCGTATGGAATCGCTTAAAAAGTAATCTGGAATAGCTATGCTGAAGTCTTTATTTATACGTAACTTTGTTCTGATAGACAGCTTGGACATTAAGTTTGATAAAGGTTTTTCTGTGATAACCGGCGAGACGGGTGCAGGAAAGTCTATTATATTGGGGGCCCTATCCCTGGTCTTGGGACAGCGTGCGGATGGAAAGAGCATTAAGAACGGTTCTGAAAAGTGTGTGATAGAAGCAGTCTTTGATGTCTCCCGATATAAATTGGAAGAATTTTTTCTTACGAATGACTTGGAGTATGATGCGGAGATTTGCATTCTTCGCCGGGAATTGTTTGCATCAGGTAAATCCCGTGCTTTCGTAAACGATTCGCCTGTCCCGCTTTCTGTAGTGAAGGAACTGGGAAGCCGGCTGATCGATATCCATTCGCAGCACCAGAATCTTTTGTTGGGAGATAACCGGTTTCAGCTGAAAGTAATCGATGTAATGGCCGAAAACGATATTCTGCTGATTCTTTATCGGAAGGAATACAGCCGATACCTGTCTCTGAGAAAGGAACTGAAAGAACTGACCGAAAAGGCTCTCCAGACCAAGCAGGAAGAAGACTATGTACGTTTTCAGTTGGAACAGTTGACCGATGCCGGTTTGGTTGCCGGTGAACAGGAAGAACTGGAACAGGAGCTGGAAACCCTTTCCCATGCCGAAGAGATAAAAGGTTCTCTTTATAAGATAACCCGATTGCTGGACGGGGAGGAACAAGGAGCTGTCCAACTGATAAAAGAGGCCCTTTCCACCGCAGACAGTCTGGAACGTTATTATCCGAAAGCGAAAGAAATAGCCGAGCGTCTGCGTTCTGCCTATATCGATATGAACGACCTGGCTTCCGAAACGGAAGTCCTGAAGGAGGACATAGAATTTAATCCCGAGCGCTTGGATTGGGTGAACGAACGTCTTAATACGTTATACACCTTGGAACAGAAACACCGGGTTTCCAAAGTCGAAGAGCTGATGGAGTTGCTGGATAAATATAATAAGCAGCTGAAAGAGATCGATTCTTTTGATGAACAGATCGAATCGTTGAAAAAGCAGTTGGAAGTCTCTCACCAGGAACTGCTTCAACAGGCAGCCGTATTGAGCGAGCAGCGTAAGATCGCCTCGAAAGCCATCGCTTCCCAATTGGTAGAAATGGTTGTCCCGTTAGGAATGCCGAATACGCGATTTGCGATCGATTTCGTACCTAAACAGGAACCGGAAAGCGATGGAATGGATGAAATCCGGTTTATGTTTTCCGCCAATAAGAGTGCGGAACTGCAACCGGTGGCCCAGACGGCATCCGGAGGCGAAATCTCCCGCCTGATGTTATGTATCAAGGCGATGATTGCCGGATTTACGGCGTTGCCTGCCATTATCTTTGATGAAGTGGATACGGGGGTTTCCGGGGATATAGCCGATAAAATGGGGGATATCATGCAGGAACTAGGTACGAAGATGCAGGTTTTTGCCATTACCCATCTCCCCCAGATCGCAGCAAAAGGGAAAGACCATTATTTTGTTTATAAGGAGGATACGGATGAAAGGACCGTAACCCGTATCAGGAAAATGAATAAAGAAGAGCGTGTAAAAGAGAT
Source organism: Parabacteroides sp. merdae-related_45_40 (assembly GCF_001915675.1). Taxonomy (NCBI): domain Bacteria; kingdom Pseudomonadati; phylum Bacteroidota; class Bacteroidia; order Bacteroidales; family Tannerellaceae; genus Parabacteroides; species Parabacteroides sp. merdae-related_45_40. The sequence continues at coordinate 92,377 of NZ_MNQY01000044.1, forward strand.
TGCGCGTATGCTGAGCGGTGCTTCGTTGACCAGTGCTTCTATTGCAAATGCGAAAGAGCTGTTGAAATCAAAGATTTAAACCTTTTCATCGCGATCCGGTCATAATAGCAACAGAATGTAAGTGCTAATTTAAAATTGAGAGACATGAAGAAATTGAGTATTCTATTAATAGCGATCCTTTTTTGCAGCTTGCAGGGACATGCACAATTTTGGATCAGTTTCGGATGGAATGAACCTCATTGCCAGAACTGCCTCTGGATGGAACAGGCAATCCGCATGACGAACCGTCAAGCTGCCGAGTATCATAAGATCATTCATCGGTACGGAGAGAAGATCGAGCGTGAAGCACGCAAGCATTATCGCTATTGGGATCAGTCTGCCCGGAAGATATATAAGTTGCGTATGGAACGGGACCGGAAATTACAGCGTATCCTTTCGCCTTCGCAGTTTCGTTTGTATGTGCGTTTCGTCCGTGAGGCACCGACACGCATCCATGACTGGAGAGGTTGGTACAATAATCCGCATTATCCGCACTACCGTCCGTCCAATGCATGCCATCGTTATGAAGATCATTATTGGCATTGCCAATGGGAATATACGAACAATAGATGGTTTGACCGTTTCGATGACGGCAAATGGTATCCCGGTAAATATGATCGTCCTCAACCACATCATAACAATGGCCGTCCACATCATGACAATGGGCAGTGGAAGCCCGGCAAATACGATCGTCCGAGCCATCAGGGAGGCCGTCCCGGTTCCGATCATCACAAGAATAAGCACGATAAGGACAAATTTGACAAGAAACGTCCGGATCGGGATAAAGACAGGCATTACGATAGGGACAAACGGTCTGACAAGGATCGTACGAATAGCCGCCAACGTACGAGTGACAGGCGGAGCATAGAGAAAAGTATCTGATAATGGAATTTAGAGTAAACCGACGCACCCTGCTTTTGATAGCCGGATTCGTTTGGATCATAGCTGGCATCAATATCTTAAGGATCGGCATCATCACGTGGTTGAACGATGCCCATTACTGGCTGTTTAAAGTCGGAGAGGCAATTGTTGTTTTTCTGCTTTTCTTCCAGTTTGTCTTTCGCCGTTTGTTTGTTAAACATTCCGAGCGGATTTCCCAGAAAGGGGAAAAGAACTGTCCTTTTTCATTTTTTGATGTGAAAGGCTGGATCGTGATGATCTTTATGATTACTTTCGGTGTTACGATCCGTCATTTCCAATTGCTTCCTAACTCTTTTATTTCGGTATTTTATACCGGACTTTCATCTGCTTTGATTATTACCGGTATTTTATTCTTGATCCGGGCTTATTCATCGTCACGGCATAAGCTGAAAAGCAATAGCTAATATATACGAGAGTATATAATAAAAGCGTAAATCTTTTGTATCTTTGTCCGCATAAAGCCGGGAAAAATCGAAATAGTCCGGTGATGAAAACGGAAAAGATATAGAATAATGAAAGAAAACGAAATGGTGTTCGGCATCCGTGCCGTGATCGAGGCAATCCAGGCCGATAAGGAGATTGATAAAATATTGGTGAAACGTGAACTGCAGGGAGACTTGTCTCGTGAATTGTTTGAAGTTCTGAAAGGACGTGATATACCTGTACAGCGTGTGCCTGCCGAACGTCTCGACCGTTTGACACGTAAGAATCATCAGGGAGTAATAGCTTTTATCCCGGCTATCACATACGAGCGGCTGGAGAATATTATTCCGTTTGTGTATGAACAGGGAAAGAATCCGTTTATCGTGTTGTTGGATGGGGTTACGGATGTCCGTAACTTCGGTGCGATTGCCCGTACCTGCGAATGTGCGGGTGTGGATGCGATCGTGATTCCTTCAAGGGGAAGCGTAACGGTGAATGCCGATGCGATTAAGACCTCGGCCGGTGCGCTCCATGTATTGCCTGTCTGCAAGGAAAAAAGCATTACGGAGGCCATCCGTTTTTTACAGGCGTCCGGAGTAAAAGTCTATGCAGCCAGTGAAAAAGCTTTTGAGAATTATACGGCTATTAAATATGACGGACCTGTGGCGATCGTGATGGGAGCCGAAGATACGGGAGTTTCGATGGATAATCTTCGTATCTGCGACAGCATGGTGAAGATTCCGCAGTTCGGTACGATCGGTTCGCTGAACGTATCGGTCGCCTCTTCCATCCTGATCTATGAAGTGGTTCGCCAGCGGATGAATGAACAAGCACAATAACGTTATTAAAATAAAGAAACAATGAAGAAAGTTATCGCAACAAAAAATGCACCTGCCGCTATCGGTCCGTACAGTCAGGCTGTGCAAGTAGGAAATATGCTGTTTGCTTCCGGTCAGTTGGGGCTTGACCCCGCAACAGGCAATTTCGCAGAAGGAGGAGTGAAAGAACAGACCGTACAGGCATTCAAGAATGTACATGCAATTCTGGAAGAAGCCGGCCTTAGCATCAACGATGTCGTAAAGACAACCGTATTCCTGGCCGATATGAGTGATTTCGCTGCTATGAACGAAGTATATGCTTCTCAGTTCGAAGGCTGCTGTCGCAGTCAAGACATTGCCGAAGAATGGCCTGGTGGAAATCGAAGTGATTGCCGTAAAGGAATAAAACAATTGTCTTTGATTACGAATATAACTGCTTTTGATTTCAAAGACAGTTATATTCGTAATCAAAGACAACTTTTGTTAAATGTATTTCGTGAACTTGTATCGGTCACGCAATTTTTTTGTTCCTCTTCGCTCAAAGAAGTGAAATTACTTTCCGAATAGCTTTCCGATCAAGTCTTTCTTTCCTATCTTCTGCAATGCTTGTGTGATTTGGCGGCGGAACTCCGGTTTATACCAGAAAAAGAACTGACGTTGTGCCAGTTTTTGTTCTTTCGTATGAGCCGTATATACCTTTTCCAATGTATAGGGATGATACCCTGTGTAGTACATCTCCGTTGCCAGTGTCATGGGGGTAGGTGTAAAATCCTGTACCTGTTCGAGTTGGAAATGCAGCTTCTTGGTCTGGATAGCCAAGTTTGCCATATCCGCCTCGGTACAACCGGGGTGGCTGGATATGAAATAAGGGATTAATTGCTGGTTCAATCCGTGTTGTTTGTTTACACGGTCGAATATCTTTTTGAATTGCCCGAAAAGCTCGAATGAAGGTTTGCGCATCATCTTCAGGACATTGTCTTCCGTATGTTCGGGTGCGACTTTGAGACGGCCGGAGACATGGCGAGCTATCAGTTCCTCCATATAGGTATGGGCTGCCTTGTTCAGATTGTCATCCGCATACCGGTGCAAGAGCAGGTCATAGCGAATGCCGCTACCGATAAACGAACGTTTGATTTCCGGCATGCTGTCCACTTCTTTGTATATATCTAACAACGGCGTATGATCTGCATTCAGGTTTTTGCAGATGACAGGGGAGATGCAAGAAGGTTTCTTGCACTGGGCGCAGATATCAGGATTCTTCCCTTTCATCCGGTACATATTGGCCGAAGGGCCGCCCAGGTCACTCAGATATCCTTTGAAGTCCGGCATTTGGGTGATCTCCTTAACTTCTTTCAATATGGACTCTTTACTTCGTGAGGCGATAAACTTTCCCTGATGCGCCGAGATCGTACAGAAAGCACAGCCCCCAAAACATCCCCGGTGGATGTTTACCGAGAACTTGATCATCTCGAAAGCCGGTATCGTCTTCCCTTTGTATTTAGGATGGGGCAGGCGGGTGTAGGGCAGGTCGAATGACGCATCTATCTCTTCTTCCGTCATAGGCGGGAAAGGAGGATTGACGACTATCGTCTGTTTGCCTACCTTTTGCAGGATGCGGGAAGCCTGCTGCTTGTTGGATTCTTCCTCTATATGTTTGAAGTTCTTGGCCTGTTTTAGCTTGTCGCGCAGACATTCTTCATGGGAAAAGAGATTGATATCGTCAGGTAGCGGCTCTACCGTATCAGTTAAATAGGCGGTCTGCCGTATATCTTTAATCTCATGGAAGGGAGTTCCGGCTTGTAACCGACTGACCAGTTCTTTCAGGGGAAGTTCTCCCATGCCGTATATCAGTAAATCCGCCGGGCTGTCTTTCAAGATTCCGGGGAGCAGCTTATCCTGCCAGTAATCGTAATGCGTGACTCGGCGCAGGGAAGCCTCTATACCTCCTAATACGACGGGAACATCCGGGTAGATTTCTTTCAGTATCTTCGTGTAAACGATGCTGGGATAATCCGGGCGCATGCCGGCACGACGGTCCGGAGTATAAGCGTCGTCACTGCGTAGGCGTTTGTTGGCCGTATAGTGATTGATCATCGAATCCATCGCTCCGGCAGAAACTCCGAAGAACAGGCGAGGGGCTCCTAACTTCTTGAAATCCCGGTAGTCTCCACGCCAGTCCGGTTGCGGAACGATTGCTACACGCAGTCCCATCGCTTCGAGTGTCCGCCCGATGACGGCGGCTCCGAATGAAGGATGGTCCACATATGCGTCACCGCTGAAAAGTATCACATCTATATAGTCCCATTCGCGGGCTTCAACTTCTTTCTTTGTTGTAGGCAGCCATGCCTCCGGTCTGAATGTTCTCATGACTGCAAAGATACAAATTATATTCTGTCTGTCATGACGGGCTCAAGTTATAACTTTTGCTTATGGGTGATAGGAATTAATGATGTACAAGGGGTATGGAAATCTTTTACCTTTGCAAATAAAAGGAAAAATAAAGTTTGCAAGCGAACTTTATAGTAGCCGGAAATGTTTTAATAGAAAACATATCATTAAAAAACAATACAATATGAAAACATTGACAGACGAAAAGCTCACGATCGTAGGGGCAGCAGGTATGATTGGTTCGAATATGGCTCAGACAGCCATCATGATGGGACTTACTTCTAATATTTGTTTGTATGACCCGTACGCTCCTGGTTTGGAAGGGGTGGCTGAAGAGTTGTTCCATTGCGGTTTCGAAGGTGTTAATATCACTTTTACTTCCGATACCAAAGAAGCGTTGACTGGTGCTAAATATATCGTAAACTCCGGTGGGGCTGCCCGTAAGGCAGGAATGACCCGTGAAGACTTGCTGAAAGGAAATGCCGCTATCGCCGAAGAATTCGGTAAGAACGTAAAGGCTTATTGTCCGGATGTCAAGCATATCGTAGTTATTTTCAATCCGGCCGATATCACCGGTTTGATCACACTGTTGTATTCAGGTTTGAAACCTTCGCAGGTGACGACTTTGGCTGCTTTGGACTCTACCCGCCTGCGTAGCGAACTGGCTAAACATTTCGGCGTATCTATGGATGTTGTAGAGAACTGCCGTACGTACGGCGGCCATGGCGAACAAATGGCTGTTTATGCTTCTACTGCGAAAGTGGAAGGCAAACCGTTGGCTGGCATGATCGGCACGGATGCCTTGACTAAAGACCAGTGGGCTGAAATCCAGACGAAGGTGACGAAAGGTGGCGCCAATATCATTGCTTTGCGCGGCCGTTCTTCTTTCCAAAGCCCGTCTTATGTTTCCATCGAGATGATTGCTGCCGCTATGGGCGGTAAACCGTTCCGCTGGCCTGCCGGCGCTTATGTCTCCAATGGCAAGTTCGACCATATCATGATGGCGTGGGAAACTTCCATTACAAAAGACGGCGTAGCATTGAAAGAAGTAAAAGGAACTCCGGAAGAAGAAGCTGCTTTGGAAAAGAGCTACGAACATCTTTGCGCATTGCGCGACGAAGTGATCGCAATGGGTGTTTTGCCTCCGATCTCCGAGTGGCACGCATTGAATCCGAATATTAAATGAAGGGATAGGTAAAAAGATTTAGGTTATCAGGTTATAGATATTTATTAAAAGAGTATGCCGAAAGGATTTTCCATTCCTCCTTTGGCATACTCTTTTTTATTGATTACAGTGCAGTTTGATTATCCGATAATTTCCGGATAAGTTCAGCAACGTTTCGTCCGTCCATAAGTCCATGATGTGCACAGACCGAAATGGGCAACAAGTATTTGCTATCCTCCTGCATCAATTTCCCTGTAGAAATACGCGGAACGGAATCTCCGTTCTTAAAAGATGTGGCATGCTTCATTTCGGAAAAAGCGAACCAAGGTAATGCCGAATAGCGAATAACATCTTGTCTACCTGTATTTTTGGAAAAAGACAATCCTGTTCCGTTCTTAACCCTTTCTATTTCCTGTGTTGCTTTTTGGATAAACAGATCGATATCCGGATCGTATTCAAAAAAGCCGAAACCGAAAGTCCCGTCTTCACGCCCAATAGTCGGAGAGATATGGATCGTATCATAACGGACTACCGAGTCTTTTTCTATTCGTAATTTGAATGCATCGGTTTCGTTTACACACTTCAGTAAGAAATGAAGGGAATAAAGGAAAAAAGAAACATTCTGTTCTTTACTTTGTCTGTAGACATCAGTAAAATCCACAAGAGTTGTAACCCCGAAAAAAGGGTCGTCGAATGCAGAAAAGAAAGCGAAATGCTCTTTTCTGTTCCAATTGTCTAAATCGATAACTTGCTTCATCTCATTCTGTTTTATAAATGCCTTTCCGGATAAAGCGCATCCCACCATTGCGGTTCGTCTTTCAGGTATTTGGCGAACCAGGCAAAGATGGTGTTCTGCCATTCGAGACGTTTCTTATAATCCGCAACGCCGTGATCCTCTCCGTCTACCTGTACGAACTCGACTGTTTTTCCAAGTAGTTTCAGAGCCAGGAACATCTGGATGCTTTCCCCGACGGGCACGTTCGTGTCTGCATTTCCGTGAAGCAAGAGGAGAGGTGTTTTTATCTTGTCGGCATTGAATAACGGACTATGTTTGGTATAGAACTCCGGATTATTCCACGGATAAGTGCCTGTATTGGCAACCGAGCAATATCCATATCCCCAGTAACCTTCACCCCAATAGCTACTCAAGGCACTGATGCCCGCATGACTGACAGCGGCTGCAAACAGGTCGGTCTTTGTTTGCAGGTATTGTGTCATGAAACCGCCATAGCTGGCACCGGCGCAACCGATTTTCTTAGGGTTGACGAACGAATGTTCTTTGCAGAACTGTTCTGTTCCCTGGATGATTTCATCGGCGGTCTTGTCTCCCCAGGCGTTTACGTGACGGGCGGCGAACTCTTGTCCGAAGCCGGTCGTGCCGCTTGGGTTCAGAGTGTAGACCACATAGCCGAGGGCTGCATACATGTGCATGGAGTAGCTGAATTCCAACGCACGGTTAGTGGGAGAGGTTCCGCCATAATAATAGACGATCATCGGATATTTCCGGGATGCGTCGAAGTTGGGCGGGAGATAATAGCGCCCTTGAATGATGGTCCCGTCGGTAGAGGTGAAATTCCAGTCGTGCACTTCTCCGAATTGGATGTCTTTCAGTTTGTCAGCCGACAAGTCGTAGATCAGTTGTGTCTTCTTACTCTTGGTGTTGTAGCTGTACAGGCGGTTGGCGTTGGATACGCTCTGTCCGTAGTAATACATGACCGGAGCGGCTTCGGCTAGCGAGTAATTGTAAATGACGTCTTCCGGCAGGTCGAGGCGGCGGATTTTCCCGTTGGCCGGATTGCAGGTATAGACACGCTGGTAATCCTGGTCTTCCGTCAACATATAGATCTGTCCGTCGAATTTGTTCCATTGTGCACTTGTGACGTTCGGGTTGAAGTCTTTGGTAAGCGCTTTCGCTTTCCGCGTTGCCGGATCGTACAGGAAAAGCTGTCCGTCGTAGGTGTTGGATATCTGCCCCTCTTTGATGTTCAGGCCGATATTGTCGAAGGCATTGCCGGAACCGAATACCATCAACCGCTTGCCGTCCGGTGAGAAGGTCGCCCCATTGATGTATTTGGCTCTTTCCCATAAGGTGTCGACCGCCATGCTCTGCAAATCCAACTTATACATGGAATTGCTGGAGTGGGGCAGTGAAGTGTAATCCTGCTCATTGGTACTGAACAGCAGGTAACGGCTGTCGGCACTGACATCATTGATAAAGGTATTGTTATGCCCGTATGTCAACTGCTCGTATAAACCGGTTTGAAGATCGTAGCGCCAGATCAAGTAACGGTTGCGGAACCCCGGCAGACGATCGTTCGGTTCCAGAATACGGAGCATATCCGGTCCGTCTTTAGGTCCCTCTTCCTGGATGGTATAGAGCAATGTCTTTTCATCCGGAGTAAAGCTGAAGCTGCCTTCCGGCAGATTTTCCGCCAAGATTTCCTCCTGCATGGTAGCCGGGTCAACGGTTACCAACTCTTTCCCGTTCATTCCGGTACGGGTGAAATACATCTTGCTGCTCGTCGGCATCCAGTCGGCAGTTAAGATAAACCCTTTGTCCTGCAATAAAATCCGTCCGGTCGCAGCATCCCGCAATTGGGCGTATTGTTCGCTTTTCCCACCTTCCATACGGGTGTAATATTTTACCAATACATATTTTCCATCAGGTGAAACGCTCGTTCCCCGGAATTGCGTTCCTTCCAGGATATCGCGTGGCGTGTACCGCTTTTCAGGATCGAGGGAGGCTATGACCTTTGCTTCCTCTTCGCTCTTAAATTTGGCTGTCAGCGTGGACGGACAGGTATCGGTGTCGGCTGTCAGATATTTGATTACCACTTCATAACGGTGCGGTTCCAAAGCCAACTCGGAAGTGGCGCCGACCGGTTTATTGTTGACGAACACTTCGAATGTACCCGCCCCGGAAACCTCCAGCGAACCTTTCGTGTAACGGTCGCTGTTTAGGTAGAACGAATAGAGATGCAAGGCATATCCTTTTTCGGGCGTCGGGACGGTAATCAGTCCGGCGGTATCCGCGTCGATAACGGCTGCATTGCCGAGGGCACGGCCGAACGGGATAGTCGACTTGACCAGGTTTTTCGCTTCGAAAGGTTTGCCATCGACGTTCAAGCTGTCTGTCAGGATCGGTTTGTTGACCGTAATCGGCCCGGCATGGAGGTACTGCATCACTTTAACGTCTTTTGCCGCTTGTGTGGCGAAAGACGAAAAGAGGAGTAACGGGATAAGTTTAATCTTCTGATTCATGTATCATGTATATTTAGAATGTCTGTTTGCGGGTGGCGCTAATCATATAGAGTCGGTCACTGTCTTCCATCGTGTTGACAGTGAAGAAAGGGGATAACATGCGTGCCAATTCTTCCACGGGAGGCAATCCTTCCGAGAGTTTTCCGGCATGCTTGTCATGGTGTCCGTTGATCCTGTCGCGGCTTTCGCTGTGGCAGACCACCAGTTTGCCGCCAACCGGCAGTAGTCCGGCTAAATGGGAGATCAGTTTCTCTGGTTCCTGGAAATGGGGGAAAACACTGTAGGCGATGATATAGTCGAAAGATTCTCCCCGTATGTCCCGTACGTCCTGGCAACGGAAGTCGACGATAGGTGTCGCGTATTTGCTTCGTGCCTTTTCGATCATCCCCGGAGAGATATCCACTCCCACGATTTGTAAGGGGGAATAGGGCAGGAGATAACTTTCCAATACGCCTGTCCCGCATCCTATGTCCAATATACGGAGTCCTTTCCGCAGGCCGGTCCGTCGCAGGATGTCGTTCAGCTTTTCCGGATCATGGTAGCAAAGCTCGTCCCACCGGTCGGCAAGGGTGTCGAAGAAGTCCGCTACCTTGTTCATGGCAGTTGTCCCTCCCAGACAAAACAATCGGCAAACAAGCCTTTGAGGTCTGTCGCCTCTTTGAACAGTCCGAACACGGAAGAGCCGGAGCCGGACATAGATGCATAGACGGCTCCCAATGACTGGATGTTTCGGGAATACGCTTTTTTCAAAATCGTTTACCATCAATTCTTTCCATTCTCCGACAGGTCTCCGGATGATTTCTTTCAAAGAGATAGCCGGAGCTGCGGGCGTCACCATCGAATAGGCTTCCGGTGTCGAGACGGCGACATCCGGCTTGACTAGACAGAGATGGTAGTCTGCCAGCGACAATTCCACCGTTTCGAAGATATTTCCCGTGCCGGATGCGAATACCGGCGTATTGCGGATAAAGAACGGACAATCCGCTCCTATGGAGAAGGCAAGTTCTTCCAAGCTGTCTTCCAGGATATGAAGTCCGCAATAGTCGTTCAGCAACTTCAGCATAAAGGCAGCATCGGCCGAGCCTCCGCCAAGTCCGGCTCCGAAGGGAATAGCTTTCAGTAGATGGACTTCCAGTTCCGGGATTTCGTACTGTGACTTCAGCAGATTCAGTGCTTTGACAACCAAGTTTTTTTCTATTGGAGCATCTATCGGTATTCCCGTTTGTGTGAAAGAGAATGTATCGGCTCTGACTATTTCCAGCGCATCTTTCACCGGGATCGGATAGAAGATAGTTTCGATATTATGGTAGCCATCGGGACGTTTGCTAACAACATTCAGCCCCAGATTTATTTTGGCATTAGGAAAACTGATCATACGTTTCTTTTTTAATGATTGGCAAATGTAAGTATTAATACAAACTTTTCCATACAAATCAAGTGGTAACTGTGGCAAATTATGGTTGATAGAATGTGAATCTGACAAGTTTGCAGAAGAGGGGAATACTGACTTAGTTCGTTATGAACTACGGTCATACTGTTGGCAAAGATACTAAATATCCTGTAACAGCTTATATATAGTTGTTATTTATCAGGGATTTTCTGTGTTTATTTTGCCTGTGGACGGATTAAATTATACTTAGAATCTCCGGTTAGGGTATAAACAAGGGTGACTAACCGCTGGTATTTTATCGTCTTTCCCTTTATTGTAGCCGATTTCAAGAGACATATCAGGTCTTGATTTTTAGTGATCGACTTAGTTCATAACGAACTAATTAAATTAAAATATCATGGTAAACGGACCTAAAAAGCGCAGTATCACAGGCAAATTGGTAGCCAACGTACTGACCGAACGTGAGGATGACTTCACATGCAATGTAACCTATGTCGCAAACCACTCTATCAAAGACCTTTGCCGGATAAGGGCAGCCAAAGGGAGCAAGTACACTGCTGCCGAGTATGAGAGCATGTGCAACGATCTAGAAGAGACGGCGAAAGAAGAGATGTACTCTGGTTCTACCGTGGAATTAGGCTTTATGAACAACTCCCTCGGAGTCGACGGGCCGTTTATCGGGCCGGGAGCCACTTTTGATCCTGCAAAGGAGGAAAATCTACCCACAATCACTGCCGTTACAGATGTCGTGACCGCAAAGGTCAACTCGCAACTCACCTCGTTAGTAAAACCGTCCTTAAAGAGGTACGCCGTAATCGCTTCCCTTATAAACTGAGGGTAGGTGAGGATGAAGAAAGGCCGGGCGAACTCTGATGTTCCCCTTTTTATACGATGGCCGTAATAAAACAAGTAACACGTATTTATAAACTACATAATAATTATAGCATATGAAAAATAGGTACTTAAAGAGTTTGACAGCGCGTGTGACGATATTGATGCTGTCTTTTTTATGTCTGGCAGGAAGCCAGGGAGCTGGGGCACAAATCCCGATGGAGAGAAGGAACAGCTCTTCAACCAGTGTTGTGTCGTCACAAAAGCCGGTAATGCCCCGTATGACTAAAAGCGGAGGTAATGCTGTTTCGGTAAATGGTACGGAATACGATACTTGGGCTAATGCTGTTGCGGCGATCAATTCAAATGCGACAGAGACTTCGTTCGATATCGTATTGTTGAATCATGTAATGGATGCAAAGATAATGCCATCTAAAGCGTGTACGATTAGTGGGAGTACGTCTTTGATCAATTTCGCCTACATTAATGAAGATAGCTATCTTACGAGATTGCAAATGTTGGCTCCATTGACGTTTAAGAACATTACGCTTCAGGTATGGCAGATAGCTGCGAACGGGCATGTGTTAACGTTTGACGAAGGAGTTACTGTTGTGAGTAAATATACTTCTGGAGGAAATGATATTGCCGGTATTCGGAATATCTGGGGAGGAACAGATTCATCGAGTGATGTGGCAAGTTCCGATATTACGATCAAAAGTGGCCAGTTCGGCTGGATATGTGGCGGTAGCGGTTCTACCGGAGCAGTCATTGGAACTGCTAAAATAACAATGAGTGGCGGAACGGTTAACGGATCTATTTTCGGAGGGGGGTATGAAGGTGCATGTGGCAATACGGAAGTCGTTATGTCGGGAGGTACTACCTGCTGGATTTATGGAGGGGGTGAAAAAGGGAATGTGACCGGCATTTCCAAACTGACTATTTCCAATACGGCTGCCATTACTGAAAATATATTTGGAGGTAGTGATTCCGGTACTTGTGGAAATACGGAAGTAAATGTTTCCGGTGGAACTTTTGCGTATGGCATATATGGAGGTTGTTTTACTGGGCAGGTAACAGGACTTTCTAAAGTGATCGTGACCGGAGGCAATTTTTCCGGTACGATTTACGGAGGGGGATTTGGGAAAAAATGTGGGCAAGGCGATAGCAGGGATGCGAATCTCGGCAAAGTCGGAAAAACGGAAGTACATGTGTCTGGGTTGACGAATGGAGAAGTTTCGGTTTTTGGAGGAGGTTTGTATGCGGATGTGACAGGGAATACCCAAGTTACGATAAATACAGGAAAATACAATCATATATATGGTAGCGGGTATGTGGAAAGCCCTTATAATCCAGCCCATATCGGAGGTGATGTGACTGTCACGTTCAATGATGGAGAAACACAGATCTTAGGAGCGATAAATGATCAAATTGCAGGTGCTTTGGATGGCGTTGTTGCAGGAAGTATGAATATCGTCATAAAAGGAGGTACGGTCACGGCTGGCCTTCAGTCTGGGAACAGAGCTTCTGTTTCAGAGAATGTCTACGAAAGCTGTACGTTGACGTTTGATGGAGTAGGGAATGAAAGCACTCCATATGTAACTCCTATGATTGAGGGTTTTACAGATATCGTCCTCAATAATTCGGTTGTCAACTTTAAAGAACCTCAGGCCATAGAGAACGGAATGTTCCTTTTGCATGGTTTTAGTCTTGATCCCGCACATCCGGTAAACATAAGCGAGAATGGCAAATTGGTCGGGACCGGAATCCTGCTTCACAAAATCAGGGAGGATTTCTCGGCTAACACACCGTTGGTAATTGCAAGCAATCTTCCCAAAACCACTACATTCGCCAAATATGTAAAGATGGAAGCTGGCAGTGTCATTACTGCCCCTGTCTACAAAGCCGGAAAAACCTATCGTCTGAAAAAGGATGGCGAAACCCTTTATACGGTAAACATCACGGAACCGGACCGGAAACTCGGAACTTTGTCTGTCATATGGGATAAGTTTAAAGAGCAAGATGTCAAGCTGGAAGATGGCGACCAGGCTCCGGAGAATACCCAGTTGACCGTTACTGTCGCTCCCGCGGATGCGGGTATTACTGCCATTCTCAAAAATAACGGTCAAACGATAACGAGCGGTGAAAAACTGACCTTGTCCGCTGATGCTGATATAACGGTGGAAACAGAAGTCCAACCGTTGGATTTGTCCCAGCGGAGCAATGATGTCACGATCTCGAAGGATGGTGATGATTGGAAATATACGGAAGCCGCCATTACAAAAAACGCTACGGCAGCAACCTCTTTCAACGGTACAATCAAGAACACCCTTGCCGATGGTAAACGCATGTTGATCGATAACACCTCACAGGGTGTTTTGATCTTCGAGAGCGCAAAGATCAACTCGACATCGACCGCAGCTCCGGCTCTGACAATCGAGAACGGAGCGAACGTCTCTTTTAGCGGCAACTTGGAAGTAAAGACAGGAAATGCCGACCAATACGCTATCCGGAACGACGGAATCCTGACCATTACAGGTGCATCGACAACGATCACATCGACCAATACGAATGGAAGTAGCGATAAAGGGATTCAAGTCGGCAATGGTGCGGTCATTGTGTCCGAGACAGGCACTACTCTTACCACTTCCGGCCTGAGTAATGAAGGGACTGTTGTCGTGAAAGAGGGTGCGGAAGCCAAAACCGATGGAGGACAGGATTTACAAAAGACCTACCTGGTTACGGTCGTCGATCCGGGCAACGGCCATACCTTTACGGTAAAAGCCGGAGATATCGAAGTCAAGTCTAACGACAAAGTAGCCGATAAGACGGTATTGGCAGTCCAGGCAATCCCGGCAAATGGCTATCGGTTGGAAACAATCACTGCCATTCCCAAAGATGGACTGACTGTGGTATTGGCAAACAACGGAACCTATGTGATGCCTGAAAATGAAGTGACCTTCAAGGCTACCTTTAAAAGTACGTATGTTCCGCCTGCCCCGACTTACTATACCGTTACCCTCCCCGAAGTGGAAGGTGTCACCACCAATCCGAAAGCCGGTACACGGACCGTCGAGGAAGGCTATTCGTTCAGCTTTGCCCTGACGCTTCATGAAGGTTACGAAAGTTCACAGCCAGTAGTAAAAGCCAACGGCATAGTTGTGGAACCTCGTGAAAGCGATGGCAAATACATCATCCGGAATATAGAGGAAGATACGGAAATAACGATCGAAGGCATCATAAAAGACGATCCGACGGGCAATGCAACGATTGAAGGAGAGACAAAGGTTCAAGCTATCGGTTCTACCCTGCATATCTATCTCCCGAAAGCGGAAACCATCAGCGTCTATACGCTTTCCGGACTTCTGTACGAGCAACAGGATGTATCCGCAGGAAGTACGCAGATACATTTGAGTAAAGGTATGTATCTTGTGAAGATCGGAGAGGGTACGTATAAAATCGTAATCCGGTAATAAAAAAGGAAGGTGTTCCAAAACACCTTCCTTATAATCTTTTAGATAAGGATTTATCCTTATCTCTGCCCTTCGCCAATCATTTCTTCAGCCAACACTTTGTCTGCATCTTTCTGAATGTTAGGGAGTTCGAGTCCGTATCCTTTGATACGGTCTTCACGTTTCAGCAACAGGGAGATTACGAGTGCCAGGACTCCGAAACCAGTGAAGATCAACATCGGGATCGTATAGTCGTAGGTCGGTTTACCGTTGATCTCTCCGGAAATACAATATTGATCCAAAACGATACCGATTATATACGGAACTCCCATCAATCCCCAGTTCTGTACCCAGAATATCAGCGCATAGGCTGTTCCCAATTTGTTTTCCGGGATGATCTTTGGAACGGAAGGCCACATGGCGGAAGGAACCAGTGAAAATGCGATGCCCAACAGCAGGATCAGTATCAGAGCGACCAGCCAGTTGTCCAGCATCGGAATGGAGAATGTGAAGTGGATAAATATCAGCATAATGGAACCGATAATCATGATAGTGGCTCCTTTTCCCTTACGGTCGTACAAGTTTCCGAAGAACGGAGTTAAGAGAATATTGCCGAATGGCAGCAAAGCCGGAATAACACCGGACCATTCGGGATCAATACCGAATTTGTTAATCATCAGGTTCGGGGCATATTTCAAGAAGGGGAAGACGGCTGAATAGAACAGTACGCAAAGGAGTGCCATATACCAGAAGCCTTTTAATGTAATAATATCCAAGATATCACCGAAACGGAACGGCTCTTCTGCTTCTTCTTCTCCGGTAGCACCGGCTGCATCTTCTGCATCACGTTTCTTGTCCATGATTACGAATACGATGAAGGATAACAGACCGATACAAAGCAGAATCAGGCCGATGAAGATCGGCATGCTGATGGAATTGCCGAATGCGCGGCTCAACAAAGGCGTAACACCAATAGCTAACCCCGTACCGATACGGGCACAAGCCATTTCCAACCCCATTGCCAGGGCCATTTCCTTGCCTTTGAACCATTTTACAATGATCTTGGAAACGGTGATACCAGCGATCTCAACGCCTACGCCGAACAAAGCATATCCTAATGACGCAATTACCAATGGATATCCGTACTCCGAACCGAAAACGGTAACGGTTGCACCGTCAAAGTTGTGTGATATACCGAACCATTTGATGAAAACGCCGATAAGCATGATGCTGGTCGCCATCAAACCAGTGAAGCGTACGCCCATCTTGTCCAGGATCATACCTCCGAAGATCAGCATCAGGAAAAATACATTGAACCAACCGTAAGCACTGGTGAATTTACCGTATTCATTGGCTGTCCATCCCAGTCCGCCGCCTTCGACGGGGGTTTGTAGTAAGTCCTGTAGCGGAGCCATCATGTCCGTGATGAAGTATCCGCAGAGCATTGTGAATGCGACGAGCGCCAGTACGGACCATCTTGCCGTCTTCGATTCGCTCAGTTTTCTCTGAATTTGTTCTGTCATGATATTTGTTTTTGAATTATGTTATTTGTCTCTTTTCAAGAACAAGGGTAGGGCGTCCGCCACGACGAAAGTGCTTCCGCCAATAAAGATGATGTCGTCTTGTCCGGCTCGCGCCAATGCTTTTTCCACGGCTTCCTGCACGGAATCGCAGATTGTGCCCGATAAACCGTGGAAGATTGCTTTTGTTGCAAAATCTTCCGCAGGCATTGCCCGTTGCACGGATGCTTGCGTGAAGAAGTAAAAGGCTTTTTCCGGCATCAGGTCCAACACGCCGTCGATATCTTTGTCGTTGACCATGCCGACGATCATAAAGAGGTGCTTATGCCGCTTCAGTTCTTCTTCCAGTTGGATGTTCAGATATTGCCATCCTCCGACGTTGTGCCCAGTGTCGCATACGACTTTCGGATTCTCCTGCAAAACCTGCCAACGCCCCATCAGCCCTGTCAATTCGACCACATGTTCGAAACCTTCCCGTACTGCTTCGGTCGGAATGTTTACACCTATTGTATTCAGCAAATTAATGGCCCCCAATACGGTTGTGGCATTCCTGAACTGCACGACGCCACCCAGTTCACCGAATAGCTGTCCGTATTCTGCAGAATCCAGATACCATTCGCCTGTATCCATCAGATATGACTCTTTCAGCAGCCCTTCGTCCTGAGCGAAATAAACCAATGTGCCGGCTTTGACTGCTGCGTCTGCAAAAACTTGTGCCACACTGTGCCGGTCTATTTCTCCGACCAACGCCGGGACATCCTTTTTGATGATTCCGGCTTTCTCAAAGGCAATCTTTTCGACCGTATCTCCTAAGAACTGGGTATGATCCAGGCTGATGTTCGTAATGATACTTAGGATGGGAGTGATGATATTGGTACTGTCCAGACGGCCGCCCATGCCTACTTCGATTACGGCATAATCCACCTTCTCGGCACGGAAATAGTCGAATGCCATGCTGGAAGTCAGTTCGAAGAAGGAAGGATCGAGAGTCTCAAAGAAAGAACGATGGCGTTCTACGAAGTCGATGACATATTCTTCCGGTATCTTTTGTCCGTTTACCCGTATCCGTTCGCGGAAGTCGACCAGGTGCGGAGAGGTGTAAAGCCCGACCTTATATCCCGATTGGCGCAGGATCGCGGCCAAGAGATGGCTGACGGAGCCTTTCCCGTTCGTACCGGCTACGTGTATTGTTTTGTATGCTTTATGCGGATTGCCTAAGTGATCGTCCAGTGCAATGCTGGTTCCTAATCCGGGTTTGTAGGCTGAAGGTCCGGCATTCTGAAAAACGGGAATACTGGTATATAGATAGTGTAGCGTCTCTTCGTATGTCATGCTGTTGTTATTTATTTTCGCAAAGTTAGGTACAAATCTTTTAGGAAAAAAGGAATTACTTAAAATGATAGATGGAATAAACAAGAAAAGGATATCCGGTTCCGGGTATCCTTTTTGATTTAACTTTTATAATTCTGTGAATTTAATTTCTTGGAAGTGCTTCTTTTACAACCATCTGACGGCCTTCGTAAGTGGCTCCGTTCAAATCTCTGATTGCGTTTTGTGCTTCGGAATCTTCCGGCATTTCGACAAATGCAAAACCTTTAGACCTTCTTGTATCGCGATCGATGATAAGTTTTACAGAATCAACTGTTCCAAACTCTTCCATTACATCTCTTAAATCCGTTTCCCTAACGTTATAGCTAAGGTTACCAATATACATGTTCATAAATATAAAAATAAAAAAATTAATAATTCAATAATCGAATGTAAGGAAGTTATTTATCAGAGATGAAAATGCTCAATATGTAATTGAGAAGATACATGTGAAAAATCAAATCGATATAATCTCTCATTGTTTGTTGGTACAAAGGAAAGCATTCTTTTCGGATAATGCACTATGCTTCCCGATATATATTGAATAATTTATTTCTTTTGTGAAATTAGGTCAATACTTAAGGATTGGTAGTTGTCTTAAATTTTCCTATCTTTGTGCCCCGTTACATGAATTATAATGGAAGTAGAAAAGGATGAATAGACAACGTGTTACTTATACTCCGACTGGTGGGGTATGTTCTAAAATGATGATTGTCGACTCGGAGGACAACGTGATTAAAAATGTACAGATCATTGGTGGTTGCCAAGGAAATACACAAGGTTTGTCCAGACTGCTGGTCGGAATGGAAATCGGCGAGGCTATCCGGCGTCTGGAAGGCATTGATTGCCGCGAGCGTGGAACGTCATGCCCGGACCAGTTGGCACAGGCATTGAAGCAGATCAGTCGATGATCAGCTTATAACCGATCCCGCGTACGTTCAGTATTTTGATTGATTCGTCTTTCGACAGTTTATGTCTTAACTTAGTAATGAATACGTGCAGGCTGCGGGCATTGAAGAACGAATCGTCTCCCCAAAGTTCCAACAGGACGTCTTTCATGGGCAGCACATGGTCTTTGTTTTCACATAGGCGTTTCAGTATTTCGGATTCGCGGTTGCTCAGCAATTGCTTTTCTCCGCAGTACTGGAGCGTTTGTGTGATGGAATCGAATGTATATTGTCCGAGCGTGAAGTTGCTGCTTTCTTCCTTACGGACACTTATTTTGTTCAATAATGCCTTGATACGGATAATAAGTTCCGCCATGCCGAACGGTTTTTTCAGGTAATCGTTACCCCCTAGTTCGAAACCTTCGACCACGTCGTTGGCTGCGGAACGGGCGGAAAGAAAAAGAACCGGTATCTGTCGATCCGTTTTCCGGATGTGCCGGACCATCGTGAAGCCGTCGATTTTCGGCATCATGATGTCTGTGACGATGATGTCCGGCTTTGCTTCTCTATATCGTGACAATCCTTCTTCTCCGTTTGCGGCGAGAATCACTTCAAATTCTTCACCGTCCAAAGTGTCTTTTATAATCATGGCGAGTGTCGGCTCGTCTTCTACCAATAATACTCTGATCTTATCCATTGTCGTTAATTTTTAAAATGAAGGGTGAATGTGGAACCTTTCCCCAGCTGGCTTTTAACCGTTACGCTCCCGTTGTGTTTAGACATCATGTCGCTGACGTAGTACAAACCTAGACCGAAGCCTTTCACGTCATGCAGGTTGCCGCTGGGCACGCGGTAGAACTTATCGAACACCCTCTTTTGGTTAGCTTCGCTAATACCGATCCCTTCGTCTGTGACCGAGAGAGCCATTTCCTGGGACGATACTGTTCCTTTGAGGATAATGCGGCAGGTCTTTTCTCCGGAATACTTGATTGCATTCCCGATCAGGTTGCTGAGCATGTTATACAGATGGGTACGGTCGGCCGTTACGGTCATATGCTCCGGTACTTCTGTCGTGATGTCGATCGGTTTATCTGTTTTTAGCTTGAACTGTTCTATAAGCGGAGTCAGTAGCTCTGCAACCTGTATCGTTTCGAGATGAAGGCGGAAAGTACTTCTGTTCTCAACGGAAAGAGTGAGGATTTGTTCGACCAAACCGGATAGATGATTCAATTGCTCCCGCACGATATCCAGATATTTCTTTTGCTTCTCGTTTGTCGTACTGCTGTAGTTCAGCAATACATCATTGGCGGCATAGGCAATGGAGATCGGGGTTTTCAGCTCATGCGTCATATTATTGGTGAAATCCGTTTTAAGTTCTTCCACCGTCTTTAGTCTCAGTATTGTGTAGAGCAAATAAACGAAAGCGACCAGGATAACCATAAAAAGCAGGAAAGATGAAATCAATATACCTGCCATCTGCCGGAATACAACCCGGTCAGGAGATTGGAGTTCCAATTCGTAATAATATTCCGGTTCGATCACATGTGTGAAGTGGACAGCGTCTTTCCAGGATTCCTCTTTTTCGGAAGCATCCGTATAGGCATATAATACGGAGTCTTTCGCTTCTTTCCGGATTACCTGCAGGCGGTACGGGACGGTGATGCCCTGTTTCTTTAATCCGTTCTTTAATAGTGTATTGAATTGTGCGTAATTGACGGGAAGTAACGTGTCTATCTTTTGATGCATGAGCATCTGCACGTTCCTTTCCAGTGTACCGATAATCTGCAAATATTCATTTAGAGTTTGGGCTGCTTCTATATATTGGATTGTCGAATTCGGCGATGATATCGGCATATTATCTGTTGAAAGGGAATCTTTCCTCTTTTCCCATGCCGTGTCTTGGCTAAAGCTGAATTGAGGATTTATCTGGCTGTGAAAATTGTTATTGCTTAGAGAGTCCAGGCGCAGGAACAGTTCCATATAGTCGGCCATCCGCATGGCTTCCTCTATATTATCCCACGTGCTTTTCTTACTAGACACATATAAACCTTTCAGCCAGTATCCTTGTGAAATCAAGAGTCCGACAAGCGAAAGGCAAATAAGCACAGCTATTATCTTAAATCGGAGGCGCGTTTTCATATCCTTTTATATTTACAACAAAAGTATATGTTCCGATTCAATTTATTGCGAATCCGATAAGACTAAATAACACTTAGAGCCTGTTTAAATTTCTCTGAAATAAATTTTGCATAGCCCTCATCGGCCTGCTTTATCTCTTTATAGGATTATTTTGAAAAACAACTGTCATACTATCACTAATTTCCTTTTATCAATTGAATATCAATAAACACAAGCAATGATAGTAGGTATGATGGATGCCTATTCCATCTATCATACTATCACTAACCGCCTGTTTAAGATTCTTCTTCACATGACTTATTTTCAA
>NZ_MNQY01000095.1:0-5197 GCF_001915675.1 Parabacteroides sp. merdae-related_45_40
TGCCGTGACGGACGGTGAATATTGCACGATGTGCGGCCCCAACTTCTGTGCCATGCGGCTGAGCAAGGATTTACATAAAGAAAACTGCGATATATAAAGGTCACTCATTTTGTGCAGTGACAAGGATATATACACAATGTGCCTTATATCCTTGCCGCTGTACAAGTTTTTCTTAATCAAAAGGGATAAAAGAACGAAAGAGACGAAAGGTTGTTCGAATTTAACGAAATGGAAAATCAGTTTAAGGTTCGGTATTCATTCGGAGAACATCCGACAATTCTTTTAAAGGCTTTGCTGAAATACTGCGGGTATTGATAGCCCAAAGCATAGGCAACATCACTGATCGATTTATCCGGATCTGCCAGCCACTCTTTTGCAGTATCCATTGTTTTTGCCAATATATATTCTTGTGCAGATGAACCTGTCTCCTTTTTTATCAAGTCTCCGAAATAATTTGCAGACAGATGCAACTGGTCAGCACAATAAGTTACGGTCGGTGTACCGAATTTGGAGGGTTTATCCGAAGTGAAATAGTCGTTCAATAATGCTTCAAACGAACTGAGTGTGTCCTTGTTCTCCTTTTTGCGGGTAATGAACTGTCTATCATAAAAGCGGATACAATAGTTGAGCAACAACTCGATAGCAGAAACGACAATCAGATTGCTATGTCTATCCGTAGCACCTTTGATTTCATCGTCTATTTTCATCATGCAGTCTATCACGGTCTGTCTTTCCTGCTTCGAGAGATGCAGTGCCTCGTTGACGGCATAGGAAAAGAATGTGTAATCTTGCATGTGACGGTTCAAGGGGGTACCATGTAACAATTCGGGTTGAAATGTCAGCCACCAGCCTTTTGGCTGAAACGGCTCTCCCGTATCATCATTGCCGATGACTTGTCCCGGTGCTGCGAATACCAGGGTTTCTTCCTGAAAATCGTAGAATTTCCGACCATACTTTATCTGATCGGCGCACTTTATATCTTTCAGATAAATGACATAGAACCCGATACTCTTGCGGATATGATGCAGTGGTTTTATTTTTGAAGCATCAATTACGCCCACTAGTGGATGCGGAGTATCTATACCCAAAAAGTCATTATAATCCTTGACAGTATTTAGCTTTATAATCTTCTCCATAACAGTCTATTTCATTGTTTCTGTGCAAATGTAGAAAATATCTTTGGCTTATCTCCGTTCCAATCTGTAATAATTATGCATGAAACCGTGATTCATACCCTATGAGGAACTAGGACAGCCTATAATTTTGCATCGTGGAAAACTGAATAAAAGAAATAACAATGATACAAATGAGTAATTCAGGACTTATGACCATCGACCGATTCAATAAATTAACGGGACATGAAACGCTGCATCCGTTGATCTGCATGGTAGATTTGTCAAGAACAAATCTAAACGAGGATATCCGGATGATGTGTGATTTTTACGGGTTGTTGTATTACAACGATCCAGAACAAGACAAAATATCGGGAAAAGAGTGGTTGCGACTGATTTATCCCGGTGAAACAGTCGAAATCCCTTTGAACCGACATCGACATACCGGATGTTGTTCGGGCGTGTTGTTTCATCCCGATTTGTTATGCGACACATCGCTCGAAAACCGTATCGAAACCTATCCGAAACGCTGTTGCTGTAAAGGAACATTGTCGGAGCACGAAAGAAACATCATAACCGATAACTTGCGGGAAATCGGAGAAGAGTTACATCATGCCATTGACCGACATAGTGCATCAATCATCGCTTCACATATCGAACTGCTACTCAACTACTGTATACGCTTTTGCAATCAGTAAATAATAAAACCGTAATAATTATCCTTCAAACCGTAATCCACGACTGGTCGAGGCGGGAATCTCAGCCTAATTTTGCACCAAGTAAAAACAGATAAATAAAATAATAGAGATTATGAATATAAAATTGAAAATTATAACAACGTTACTCGGTGTCTTCTTCGGATGCGGAATCGTAACCTCCCAAACACCGAAAGCAGAACAAGCTATGGACAGTAAACGACAACACATTACAGAGGTCGCAGCCCTTACGGGTAAGGGTGACCTCGACAAACTGAAAATCGTCCTTATCGACGGGCTGAATGACGGCATGGCTGTCAGCGAGCTTAAAGAAGTAATGGTACACGCCTATGCTTATTGCGGTTTTCCTCGTGCCCTGCGCGGATTGCAAACATTGGTTGCGGTACTTGACGAGCGTAAAGCAAAAGGCATCGAAGATGACTGGGGACGCAAAGCGTCGCCGATAACCGATACCCGCAGCAAATACGAGCGCGGACGCGACATTCTTGTTGAGATCTCAGGTATTCCAGCGGATGCACCAAAAGCTGATTATGCTATACTGGCTCCGGAAATCGAAGTATTCCTTAAAGAGCACCTCTTCGCCGACCTTTTCGAACGGGACGTGCTGACATACGCCGAACGGGAACTGACGACCGTTGCCGTAATCGCCTCGCTGGGCAAAGGCGTGGAACCGATGCTGAAAGGGCACATGGGTATTGCACTGAACGTAGGCATAACACCAGACGAATTACGCAGTGTGTTGGCTATTGTCGAAAAGAACATCGGACGCGGCGAAGCTGACGGTGGCAGACTGGCCTTAAACGAAGTGTTGCAAAGCAAAGGTTTGACCACTGCTCCGGAAGCGCCGGCCGTGACAATAGGAAATGGTGTGAAGAAACAGAAAGTAACGTTCCACAACCGTTTTCTGATCGATATGGTCGGTGATCTTTATTTTCCTGCAAACTATAGTCCAGCAAAGAAATATGCCGCCATCATCGTCGGTCATCCTTTCGGCGGTGTCAAGGAGCAGACTTCGGGGCTTCATGCCCGTAAGCTCGCGGAAATAGGTTATGTGACATTGGCTTTCGATGCGTCCTACTATGGTGAGAGCGGCGGTTATCCACGTCGCATGGAATCGCCTGAAGTACGAGTGGATGATTTCAGCGCGGCGGTCGATTTCCTCACGAACCATCCGGCAGTCGAAGCTGACAAGATAGGTGTGATCGGTATCTGTGGCGGAGGATGCTACTCTGTCAGTGCAACACAGATCGATCACCGCATCAAGGCTCTTGCCACCATCAGTATGTATGACATGGGACGTGCCCGCCGTCAAGGCATAGGTGACACGCAGACCTATCAACAGCGTATGTCTATTCTTGATGAAATCGGTCGTCAGCGCACAGCTGAATATGGTGGAGCTGCACGTAAAGATATTCGCGCCCTGCCCGAAAAAGTGGATGAGAACACACCGAAGTTTGCAATCGACTTCCTCGACTATTACGACAATCCTGAGCGTGGCCAGCATCCCAACTCTACGGGCTATTACTCCTACACGAGCCTTGCACCGATGATGAACTTCTTTCCGTTCACGCAAATCGAGACCATATCGCCGCGTCCGTTACTTTTCATCGTGGGAGAAAATGCTGTATCGAAATATTTTTCTGAAGACGCATACGAGAAAGCTGCCGAACCGAAAGAACTGTTTGTCGTACCCGGGGCAACGCACGTGGATTTGTACGACCAACCGGAATATCTGAAAATCACGCTTCCGAAACTGGACACTTTCTTCAAACAATATCTAAAATAAACCGCAAAGCCGAGTGGAGGACCGAACTTGTCCGGATAGTGCCGAGGCATAGCGTTTATCGCAAATGAAATTAGAAATAACTATTCAACATGAAAAAAGTAACTTACTTATTTTTACTGGCTGCAGCACTCGGTGCTTGCACCCCGAAACCGTCAAACAAGGTAGAAACAATCCAGCCTGCCGCATTTGTTTCCATCTTCCCCAAAGGAAATGCCATTGAAGGTACTAATTTTAACGGTACGGCATATCTCCAACGGTTGATGACCGACAGCGGAACATTCGATGTCGTAGTTTCCGATGTGATATTCGAACCGAAAGCCCGCAACAGTTGGCATTCGCATCCAGGTGGCCAGATTCTGATCGCCACTGCCGGGAAAGGTTACTATCAGGAAAAAGGGAAGCCCATACAAATTTTGAATCCCGGAGACGTAGTCGCTATTCCGGCAGACGTGGTGCATTGGCACGGAGCAGCTTCCGACAGCGGATTCACACATATAGCTATCAACACAAAGGTTCATTTGGGTGCAACCCAGTGGTATGAACCTGTAACAAACGAAGAATACAATAATTATAAAGAATAGAGAAATGAATAGAAATATCTTGATTTTGTTCATGTCATGGCTGGGAGTGACAGGATACGGGCAAGCAACTTCTCCCAACGAGACCCCGATTACAATAGCCCGTCAGGGTAGCTTTGCTGTTGGTGGAACAGTATTACAACGTCCCGGAAAATATGACAACAGTCGCTTTATCAACTGGAGCACCCCCATTGAACAGGGACAGAGCTATCATGCCGACCATGCTGTCATCGATTTCCAGATTCCGACCAAGGCCCACCAGATGCCGCTGGTTTTCGTTCATGGGTACGGACAGTCAGGCCGCTGCTGGCAAATGACTCCCGACGGTCGCGAAGGATTTCAGACCTTAATGCTGCGGCGCGGTTTCAGCACTTATGTTGTCGATATGCCCGGTCGCGGAGATGCGGGACGCACATCAGCTGAAACAAGACTGGTACCGAAAGCCGACGAGCAACTATGGTTTGATATCTGGCGTATCGGCGAGTGGCCATCTTTCAATTCCGGAGTTCAGTTCCCGACCGATTCCATTTCGCTCGATCAGTTTTTTCGCCAAATGACGCCTGACATTAGTAATCATGATATAAAAACCGACATCGCGGCACTCGGCTCACTGTTCGACCGTATCGGAGAGGGTATTCTTGTAACACATTCGGCCGGTGGATTCCCCGGATGGCTGGCAGTAGTTGAGAACCCGAATATCCGAGCTGTTGTCTCTTTAGAACCGGGCGGATATCTTTTCCCGGAAGGAGAAGTCCCCGATCCGATGTCAAGCTTGACGGGTACTCTTTCAGGAACAGGTGTTCCAATGGATGAATTTCTAAAACTGACGCGAATTCCTATTGTACTTTATTTCGGTGACTATATTCCCGAAGAGCCCACTGATAAACTCGGTGGTGAGAATTGGCGGGTACGGTTACAGATGGGACGCAAGTTTGTAGAAGCAATCAACCGTTATGGCGGGGAAGGGATCTTAGTTGAAATTTCTAAGATCGGGATCCGAGGCAA
>NZ_MNQY01000096.1:0-5190 GCF_001915675.1 Parabacteroides sp. merdae-related_45_40
TTGCCGCCGGGACCATATCGACGGCCGGCACTTCCGCGACATCGGCTACCATTACTACATCACACGCGACGGCCGGGTACATCCCGGCCGGCCGCTCTCTCTGGAGGGGGCGCACTGCTTCGGTCACAACCGCCACAGCATCGGCATCTGCTACGAAGGGGGACTGGACGGCAAAGGCCTCCCCGCAGACACTCGCACGCCTGCCCAGAAGGCTGCCCTCACGCAGTTGTTGCAAGAGCTGGGCCGCCACTTCCCGGCAGCCCTCACCGTAGGACACCGCGACTTGAACCCCCAAAAGGCCTGTCCTTCGTTCGACGCAGCGAAAGAATACAAGAAAGACGCACCCCGTGGGAGGCCCTGAGGCCTCCGCGGGGTGCGTCTCGTTTACACGGTGTTGTTATTGTGCGCGTTTTCCCTATACTACTTTCCAGCCGGAGTCTCTTCACCGACTTTCAACGGGGTGATGTTATTCTCGGCCCCCGGATAGCCGATGTTCTGGTTGATAACGCCACCGGTATTGGTTGTGATCGCATTATAGGGGACAGGCCATAGCACATGATGGACGCTGATGCGGTATTTACCGTTGGCAACCTCAGTCCCGTCACGGAAGAAGTTATTGACCGTCATCATCCAGTCATACCAGAAGTTATAACCAGGCTCTTTCACATTCGAGCCTGTTCCACCGGGACCGGAGAAGTTATCCAACTTATATACACGGCCACCGAATACCTCACAAGGTTTGCCGGTCTTAGCATAAATATAAGAAATACGAACCAACTCGATATGACGGCATTCCTCGTAATACAACTCACGGGCACGTTCAGCCAAGATAGCGCCGATATTGATTTCAGATCCATTCAGCGGTTCAGCTCCTGCACGTTCGCGAACGACGTTCAGCATGTTGGCCGCTTCCTGCAATTGATCTTTCCAATAATAACATTCGCCCATCAAGAGGTAGACTTCGGCTGAACGATAAATATACCAAGCAGTCTCGCCACCGCTACGGTCAGTATCCTTCGTAGGATCCGGAACAAACAACTTATAATGCGGCCATGAGAACCAGCAACGTACCGAATCAGACACGCTCATATTGGTCGGGCGAACCAAATGTTTTCCATACCATTCGGATTTACCTTTCAAGCCCGGGTCATTATAATACAAATCGGTCATACGGCGCCAACTACCCGATGCGTTAGGACTGCGAAGGTCGTTTTTTTCTTTTTCACCCCAAATGTCATATTGCAGGTAGTTGTTGGCACGACAGGAACCGATGCCACGACCGACATGCAAGTCGTTATCGATTTCCGTACCTTTATCAGCTGCCGCAGGTGAAATAGCCGTACCGGTCTTCCCGTCAGGGGTGACGATAGCCGCACCTTTCGCCCAATAGGGAGTCGCATTACGCATGGTCTGGATTCTGTCACGACCTTCCACGTCCGGATAAGACACGACATACATCAAACCTTCTGTGTTCGACATGTCCATCTTCGCCTCTACACTGTGCAAGTCGTGCATCAAATTCGTGTTCGGCTTGTTCTTGTTCGAGGTGAAACGAGCTGTCATCAACGGATGGTTGGCGACAATCTCTTTACCGATCTCGATAGCACGGTCAAAGTCACCCAAACACATCGCGACTTTCATCAGCAAGACACCGCAGGCAGCTTTGGAAGTTCTTCCACGATCCACCTTTTCCGGAACCCATTCATAAGCAAATTCCAAATCTTTTTTCAATTGCTCCAAAATGCTCCAACGGTCATGAGAGTAGAAATCCAATTTCGGTTCCGTATATTCCCGATCCAGGAAGGGGACATTTCCGAATTGGTGGGTCAACTTATAATAGCGGTAAGCCCGTTGAAAATAGGCAGTACCCAAAACAGCATTCCGTTCCGCTTCATCCTTGTAGGTTCCAGCATCGATACGCGACAATACGATATTGGCATATTTGATTCCCTTGAAACCCTCATCCCAATACCATTGCATCTTGTTTTTAGCATTATTTTGGGTTTGGGTAGGAAGCATATAGTTGTCAAAATCGACCAAAGCACCGCTTTCGTCGGTCTTTCCGTTCACGGCAACGTCAGAAGTATAATATTCGGTCAAAATCGGTGACTGGTCTCCGAAAAACTCATGACGCATATTACGCTCGCAAGCTACAATAGCCGAATACATGCCCTCTGCATCCACGTAGGTGTTTTCAGGCGTATAAAAAGAGAGAGGTTTCGGATCCAGCCAGCTCTCTTTACAGCCGGTCGTCAACAAAGGCAACAAGGCCAATGCTCCGATGATATATTTTTGTTTGTTGTTCTTCATATTCTTTCGTCTTTATCAAAGAGTGAAATTAAAACTTATATTATAAGATCTCATGCCATAAAGCCCATCGTCACGATTCTTTTTCGTGGCTTCGACATCGAAATAATCCCAACCGGTTATGGTGAACGGGTTACGTGCCGTAAGGGAAATGCGCATATTCTGCACTTTGAATTTCTTCAGGAAATCCTTGGGTACTGCATATGACAAAGAGATATTATCCATACGGACGAACGTTTTCTTCTTATAATAGTTGGCAAACCGGTACGAACCGATACGCCCGTATTCATTCGTCGGATTTTCAGGAGTCCAACGAGGTTGGTCGTACGTAGAATAACGGTCAAACATACCACCGCTATTGGAAGCATGGTTATAATAATCATAATGGCCTATATCAGAATAAAGCATGAAAGACAGGCTGAAGTCCTTATAAATGAATTCATTTCTCCAAGACCAGAAGAAACGCGGTGTCTTATAGCCTTGGAACGTCTTATCATCGTCATCAAGCACACCGTTGCCATCCTGGTCTATGAAACGGAAGTCACCCGGTTTGCAACCATACTTAGAAGCTTCTTCTTCCTGTCCCAGCTGCCACACGCCTCCGAACTCATAATCCCAGATCTGATCCGGATCATGGCCAATAAACCACCCGTTCTTCGGGTCATCTTTTTCCTTTTGGCCGATCACATTGCCATTTTCATCCAGAACATCCTCCATGTCGCCGTACAGGCTTTTCAACTTGCGACGGTTGAAAGAAAAACTACCGGAAGAGGTCCACGTGAAGTCGTTCGTACGGATAATATCACCGTTCAATGACAACTCGAAACCTTTATTCGCCAATTTACCCAAATTGGCTTTTACACTAGCAAATCCCAAAATAGAAGGCAAGGCACGGTCGACCAGCAAATCAGTCGTCTCGGTCATATAGGTTTCCATAGAACCTCTCAAACGATCATTGAATAAAGAAAAGTCCAAACCGATGTTGTAGGATGACGTACGTTCCCATTTCAACCCTTTATTAGCCATACGATCTACATAAATCTGAGAAGTGACATAAATGTTGCCATTCTGGTCGATATAAGGATGCAGACCGGAATTCAATTTGGCCAATGCATCATACTGACCGATGTCGCGGTTACCGTTCTGCCCCCAAGAGAAACGCAGTTTTCCATAGTTCAACCAGGAACTGGCCGGTTCCATAAATTTTTCAGAGGTAAACACCCACCCCAATGCCACAGCCGGGAAAGTGGCACGCGGATTCATCTGCCCGAAAGCGGAATACCCGTCACGGCGCACAGAAGCCGTCACCATATATCTGTCTGCAAAAGAGTAGAACAAACGTCCCATCAAGGCATCACCGGTCTTATATGTGTCATTGCTGGAAACAACAGGTACGGTTCCAGCCCCGATATTATGATAGCCTAAAATATCGCTCGGAGTAAATTGAGACGATTTGGCGATAGTCTCCCAATACTGTCCCTTTTCTGCATTCTGCAAGAAAGTAGCTTCAACGCGATGTTTGCCGAATTCTTTTTTCCAACGGACGATGTTGTCAATCTGCCAGTTGAACGTCTTTTGATTTTTGCGTTCGGACTTTCCCCCTTCGCCGGCCCATTCGGGATGTTGGGAAGAGTCGTGATTGTAGTATTCGTACCATTTATAATATGGGTTGAAGTTCATCTGATATTCAAATCCGAACGGAAGTTTGACAATCGCATAGATATTGGCGTTCAGTTTGTGTTCCATATCTTTACGATCTCTGTACAAGTTATCGAAAAACGGATTTTTAGTATTATTGTCGCCAGAAGGATACATTCTGTATGGACTATCCGGATCATCGATTTCATTTGTTGTAAAAGGAGAATTGTTCGTACGCTGTCCTACATCGGCAGACAATGCACCTTTATCCTTCGTTCCGAAAGAAGAATTCAAACCTATTGTCAAGAAATCCGTTACCTTAGACTCCAAGTTCAACCGGGTGCGGAATGTTTTGAAACGGTCACCAACTTTGACACCTTCGCGATCTGCATATCCCATAGACCAAAAATAGGAAAAATTGTCTGTACGGTTAGAGATGCTGGCCGTGTAGTCTTGCTGGAAACCTGTTTGGAAAACAAGGTCGGTCCAGTCTGTTTCAACTCCGTTCAAATAATTTTGGATTTCAATGTTCTTAAAGTTCAGACGTCCCAACCAAGTTGTCAACATTTGTTCTTCAGAAGGCAAAGCCGTAGCAGGAGTCGACTGGTCGTAATTATACCAAGTCAACGGGTCAACTCCTAAGCTACCCAACGTACGCGGATCGTCATACATTCCTTTTTTGGCGGCCAATTCTTCCGGAGTCAGCAAACTTTCAGAATATTCTTGACGAAATTTGACAAAACCGGCACCGTCTACCACTTCCGGAACCGAATTAGCCTGCACCCACCCAAAGTTCGAATTGAAGTTGACAACAGGTTTGCCGGTCTTACCCTTTTTCGTAGTAATGGCAATAACTCCATTCGCTGCTTTTGCACCATATACAGCGACAGAACTGGCGTCTTTCAACACATCGATAGACTGGACATCCATCGGATTGATATCCGACAAGTCACCGTTGAAGATCACACCATCCAGCACATACAAAGGATCGGATCCCGCACTTAACGTGTTTTTACCACGAATCTGAACAGAAGCCGTACCTTCAGCATTGACAGATGCCCCAATCGAAACACCGGGTGCATTGGCTCTCAACAAGTCTTGGACGGAACGGGGAGTTTCTTTTTCCAAACTCTCGGCTTTAACGGTCGAGATCGCCCCCGTCAAGTCCTTCTTCTTGGCCGTGCCGTAACCGATCACAACCACTTCTTCCAGCTCTTCCGTGTCTTCTTTCATCGTCACGTTGAG